>CALJLV010000079.1 GCA_937982505.1 uncultured Desulfobacteraceae bacterium
CCCGCCGGATGCTTCAATGGCGGGGCGGATAAGAGGATCGCGTTGCTCGTGCAACATACCAGAAGCGACGATGAGAGCACCCGATGCAGACATCGTGCTGTAACGATTTTTTACACCTGTACCGCCAGATTTACAATAAAAAAATCCTTACCAGCGGGACTCCCGGTTCATTTTTAACGCCAATGCCTCAGAAGCGGACCGAATTCCCCGTTTCGGTGGCGATGGCATGCAAGCCACCCAGCTCCGCCACCCCCGCCGGCCATGTTGGTGGCGAGGGTGATGCTGCCCACTTCGCCGGATGGCGGTCAGAGGGGATCGGCGATCCGGATGCACGTCGACGATCCGGCACCGACAGCGGCGTACTCACCTGGACGGCCTGTCCGACCGTCACGTCCGGATCGACAACCCCACCAGGCAGACGACCCGCCATGAGGACATGGAAGAGGCGGCGTGGTTTTCCGACCGATCACCCGCATGGGACTTACCCTGATTTTTCGGTTGCGTGTTAGGTATGGTGTTAGGTACGAGATTTTCAGGCATGAAAAAAGGGGCTACGGAATCGACCGTAACCCCTTGATTTTCTTAGTGGCGGGAGCGACGAGGCTCGAACTCGCGACCTCCGGCGTGACAGGCCGGCGCTCTAACCGAACTGAGCTACGCCCCCGCATGAACATCTTCCGGCGGGAAAACCTCTGGTGGGCGGAACAGGGATTGAACCTGTGACCCCCGGCTTGTAAGGCCGGCGCTCTCCCAACTGAGCTATCCGCCCGGCGCTACAGTCCCGGGAGGCGATCCCCCGCGAAGACTCGGCTACCTACCAACAAATCCCATTCCTTGTCAAGCAAAATCGTGGTGCGACAGACGCACTTTCTGACAAGCGGCCGCCGCCCGACTAGTGGGTCACCGAGGGCAGATCCTCCTCGCCCATCCCCCCTTCGCCACGGTCGATCCCTTCGGGGGGCAGAGCGAAGGCGATGTCGTTTTCCTTGAACAGGACATCCCCTTCCCCCAAAATCATGGCGTGGCTCAGCACCTCGTCCATGTGCTCGACCATCACGATCTGGACCTGCTTCTGGATGCTGGCCGGAATCTCCTTGATGTCCTTCTCGTTCTCCTTGGGAATGAGCACCTTGCGAATCCCGCCGCGATGGGCCGCGAGGATCTTCTCCTTGAGACCGCCGATGGCCAGGACCCGGCCGCGCAGGGTGATCTCGCCGGTCATGGCGATGTCCCGGTGCACCGGACGCCGGGTGAGGGCCGAGACCAGGGAAGTGCACATGGAGATGCCCGCCGAGGGGCCGTCCTTGGGAATGGCCCCCTCGGGCACATGGATGTGGATGTCAAAATGCTGGTAGAAGCCGGCGTCGATGCGCAGGCTCTGGGCCCGCGAGCGCACGTAGCTTACCGCGGCCTGGGCCGACTCCTTCATCACGTCGCCCAGCTTGCCGGTGATGCTCAGCTTGCCGCGCCCGGGCATGATCAGGGTCTCGATGCTCAGCAGCTCGCCGCCCACCTGGGTCCAGGCCAGCCCGGTGACCAGCCCCACCTGGTCCAGCTCTTCGATCTGGCCGGGCTTGAAGCGCGGCGGTCCCAGATACCGGGCCACGCTCTGCGCCGTGACACGGTAGGCCCTGCCGTTGCCGTCCTTGACCACCTGGCGGGCGATCTTGCGGCAGATGGCGGCGATTTCGCGCTCCAGGTTGCGCACCCCGGCTTCGCGGGTGTACTGGCGGATGATGGCGTAGATGGCGTTCTTGGAGAACTGGACATCCTTGCCCTCCAAGCCGTTGGCCTGGATCTGCTTGGTGACCAGAAACTCCTTGGCGATGTAGTATTTTTCGTATTCGGTGTACCCGGGCAGACGGATGATCTCCATCCGGTCCTGGAGCGGCAGAGGGATGTCGGGAAGCGTGTTGGCCGTGGTGACGAACATGATGTCCGACAGGTCGTAGTCCACGTCCAGGTAGTGGTCGTTGAAGCTGAAGTTCTGCTCCGGATCGAGGACCTCGAGCAGGGCGGCCGAGGGATCGCCTCGAAAATCCATGCTCATCTTGTCCACCTCGTCCAGGCAGAAAACCGGATTGTTGACCCCCGCCTTCTTGAGCGACTGGATGATCTTGCCCGGCAGCGCCCCGATGTAGGTGCGCCGGTGGCCGCGGATCTCGGCCTCGTCGCGCACCCCGCCCAGGGAGATGCGCACGAACTTGCGGCCCGTGGCCCGGGCGATGGACTTGGCCAGGGATGTCTTGCCCACCCCGGGCGGCCCCACGAAGCACAGAATCGGCCCGCGCACCTTGTCCATCAGGGCCTGGACCGCCAGGTACTCGATGATCCGCTCCTTTGGCTTTTCCAGCCCGTAATGGTCCTGGTCGAGGATCTTTTCCGCCTCGGCGATGTCGTGCTTGACCTCGGTCTTTTCAAACCAGGGCAGCCCGATGAGCCACTCGATGTAGTTGCGCACCACGGTGGCCTCGGCGCTCATGGGCGCCATGAGCTTGAGCTTGCGCAATTCACGGCGCACCTTTTCGGTGGCCTCCTCGCTCATCTGCTTGCCCTCGATCTCCTTTTCCAGATCCTGGAGGTCCTCCTGGCTGTCGTCCTCGGTGCCCATCTCCTTCTTGATGGCGCGCATCTGCTCGTTGAGGTAGTAGTTGCGCTGGGTTTTCTCCATCTGCTCCTTGACCCGCTCCTTGATCCGCTTGTCCATCTCGAAGACTTCGATCTCCATGCGGATCAGGCTCAGCAGCAGCGAAAGGCGCTCTTCAAGGTCCACCGTCTCGAGCAGCCGCTGCTTGTCGGGAATGCGGAAGGAAAAATGGGCTGTGATGGTGTCGGCCAGCTTGGAAGGTTCAACGATGGTCAGAACGTTGGCCACCAGGTCCTTGTTGAGATTCTTGCTGATCTTGGCATACTCCTGGAAGGCCTCCTGCACGGCCCGGGTGGCCGCCAGGCGCACCGTCTCGGGGATGGGAGGATCCGCCACCCGCTCGACTTCCACCGCGAAGAAGTCTTCCTCGCCCACGAAACGGCGGATGCGGGCCCGCGATTCGCCCTCCACCAGGGCCTTGACCGTGCCGTCGGGCAGCTTGAGCAGCTGCAGCACCTTGCCCACGGTGCCCATCTCGCTGATGTCGCCGGCCTCCGGCGTATCCACGGTGGCCTTCTTCTGAGTCGCCAGAAAGACGCGCTTTTCCCGGTTCATGGCCTCGGCCAGGGCGCTGACCGATTTTTTGCGGCCCACGAACAGGGGGGCCACCATGTAGGGAAAAACCACGATATCCCGCAGCGGCAGCAGCGGCAGGGTCTCGGGAGGAGGGGCGTCTTCGGCGGAGCGAAAAATCTTGGGAACGTGAATCATGGCAACTCTCGGTCTCGGTTCCCATCCCAGGCACTAGCCGGTTGGAACCGTTGGGGATCAGGCGTGTTTTTTGGTCTGCTCGTACAACAGGATCGGATCCTCCTTGTGCAGGACCACATCCTCGCTAATGACACATTCCTTGACATTGTCGATGGAGGGCAGGTCGTACATGATGCCCAGCATGCAGCTTTCCAGAATAGCGCGCAACCCACGGGCCCCGGACTTGCGGTGAACCGCCTCGCGGGCGATGGCCGCCAGGGCGCTGTCGGTAAAGCGCAGGTTGACGTTCTCCATCTCGAAAAGCTTCTGGAACTGCTTGATCAGCGCGTTCTTGGGCTCCTTGAGGATGCGGATGAGGCTCTCCTCGCTGAGCTCGTGCAGGGTGGCAATCACCGGCAGGCGCCCGAGAAACTCGGGAATCATGCCGAACTTGATCAAATCCTCTGGCTCCACCTGCTTGAGCAGCTCGCCGGTGGATTGCTCGCGGCGTTCCTGGAGCTTGGCGCCAAAACCCATCACCTTGTCGCCGGCCCGGCGCTGGATGATCTTCTCCAGGCCGTTGAAGGTGCCCCCGCAGATGAAAAGGATGTTGGAGGTGTCCACCTTGACAAAATCCTGCTGGGGATGCTTGCGGCCCCCCTTGGGCGGGACGCTGGCGGTGGTCCCCTCGATGATCTTGAGCAGGGCCTGCTGGACCCCCTCCCCGGAAACGTCCCGGGTGATGGACGGGTTGTCGCCGCGGCTGGCGATCTTGTCGATCTCGTCGATGTAGACAATCCCCCGTTTGGCCCGCTCCACGTCGTAATCGGCGTTTTGCAGCAGGCTCAGGATGATGTTCTCCACATCCTCGCCCACGTAGCCGGCCTCGGTGAGGCTGGTGGCATCGGCGATGGTGAAGGGCACGTTGAGAAACCGCGCCAGGGTCTGGGCCAACAGGGTCTTGCCGCATCCGGTGGGGCCGATGAGCAGGATGTTGCTCTTCTGGATTTCCACGTCCCCGGCGGCCACGTTGGAGTTGAGCCGCTTGTAGTGGTTGTAGACCGCCACGGCCAGCACCCGCTTGGCCGCTTCCTGCTCGATGACGTAGTCGTCGAGCAGAGCCTTGATTTCCTTGGGGATGGGGGCATGCTCGAGGGATTGGGAATCCTGCTCGTTTTCCTCCTCGATGATCTCGCTGCACAGCTGGATGCACTCGTCGCAGATATAGACGGCCGGACCGGCGATCAGCTTCTTGACGTCCTTCTGGCTCTTGCCGCAAAAGGAGCAGAAGAGGTTGTTCTCGTCGCCTTTCTTGCTCATTTCCGGCCCTCCGTGTCTTCGATGCGGAACAGGTCATCACGGCTGGCCATCACATGGTCGACGATCCCGTAGCCCTTGGCCTCTTCGCCGGACATGAAAAAGTCCCGGTCGGTGTCCTTCTGGATCTGGTCGAGGTCGCGCCCGGTATGGCGCGCCAGGATCTGGTTGAGATTGTCGCGGATGCGCAGGATCTCCTTGGCCTGGATGGCGATGTCGGCTGCCTGGCCCTGGGATCCGCCCAGGGGCTGGTGGATCAGGATGCGCGAATTGGGCAGGGCATAGCGCTTGCCCTGGGCGCCGGCGGCCAGCAGCACCGCCCCCATGCTGGCAGCCTGCCCCAGGCAGACCGTGGCGATGTCCGGCTTGATGTACTGCATGGTGTCGTAGACCGCCAGCCCGGCAGTGACGATCCCGCCCGGGGAATTGATGTAGAAGTTGATGTCTTTGTCCGGATCTTCCGACTCGAGAAAAAGCAGCTGGGCGATAATCAGGTTGGCCACCTCGTCGTTGATGGCCGTGCCCAGAAAAATGATCCGGTCCTTTAGCAGGCGCGAGTAGATGTCGTAGGCCCGTTCACCGCGGCTGCTCTGTTCGATGACCATGGGAATCAGCGGCACGCTGTCCTCCTTGGGGTATGGAACGCTCCGGCCGCCGCGCCTGGCGGGCCGCCCGACCGCTCCTTCATTCGTCACGCCGCCTCAGGCCGGGTCCGGCACCGGATCGGTCTGAGGCGCCACCGTTTCGATCTGGCCGTTGTCCATTATAAGCTTGATGGCCTCCTTTTCAAGTAGGGCGTGCTTAAGGCCTTCAAGACGTTCAGGATTCTGGTTGTAGTAGCCCTTGATCCCATCCAGGGGCTGGTTGTAGGTCTGGGCCATCTGGGCCATGCCGGCTTCCAGAGCCTCGTCCGAGAGGGTCAGGCCTTCCTGATGGATGATCTTGTCCAGGATCAGATGACGGCGGACCTGGTGCTCGGCCGTGGAGCGGTAGCGTTGCAGTAGGCGCTCCCGGGTTAACCCCACCTGCTCGAAGGTCATGTTCTGATAGCTGAAGCTGCGTTCGGCATCCTCCAGGATGGCGTTCAGCTCGTGCTCCACCAGGGTTTCGGGCAGCTCGAACGCGGTGCGTTCGATGAGGGCTTTGAAGATCTGCTCGTTGAGTTCCTGCTCGGCGCGCTTGGCGTAGCCGGCGGCCAGGTTGGCGCGGATCGCCTCGGTAAGCTGGGCCAGATCCGGGTAGGGACCGAGCTTCTGGGCCATGGCATCATCGATGGGCGGCAACACCTCGGTGCGAATCTCCTTGAGCGTCACCTGGAAGGCGATGGGTTTGCCGGCCAGCTTGGGATTGAAGTAGTCGGCGGGAAAATCGACCCGGATCTCCACCTGTTCGCCAGCCTTGCGGCCCACCAGCCCGGCATCGAAATCCTTGTGGATGGTCCCGTCGCCCACCTTCAGGGTGAAATCCGCTGTGGGGGCAACTTCTTCATAGGGCTTGCCCTCCCAGAATCCGGCGTAGTCGATGATCACGAAATCGCCTTCCTGTACCGGCCGATCCTCCTCGATGGGCTTGCGCATGGCCAGGTTGCGCTGGAGCATGGTCAACTGGGCCTCGATTTCCCCCTCGCTGACCCGGTAGTCGGTCTTTTTCAGGGCCAGCCCTTTGAAAGAGATGTCGGCGATCTGAGGCTTGACCTCGAAAACTGCGTCGAAGCGGTAAGGGGCGTCGGCCACCAGTTCGGGCGGATCGACCCGGGGGGTTCCGAGGATGGGCAACTGGCTGTCCTGGAGGGCCTCCAGAAGGGTCTCCTGGATCAGGCGGCCGGCCACATCGGCCTGCACCTCCTTTTTATAGAGCCGCTCGACGACGCCGCGCGGGGCCTTGCCCTGGCGAAACCCCTTGATGCGCGCCGTGCGCCGGACCTCGTTGTAGGCCTTGTCCAATTCCCGGGTCACATCCGCCGCCGGGATCTCCAAATGCATGACTTTCTTGACGCTGCTCAGATCTTCAACCGTCACGTTCATCGTTTTCCTTTCCAGGGCGCCCGCCGCGGGCATCCGCCACAAAATGTAAGTGCCTGAGGGAGAAGATTCCCTTCAGGCATTTGGAATGACTCCGGAATGGTGCGAGAGGGGAGACTCGAACTCCCAATCTGTCGCCAGAGCTGGATCCTAAGTCCAGTGCGTCTACCAGTTCCGCCACTCTCGCCGCTGTTTCTGGGCAAATACCCAATATCATTGTACTTCAAAAAGAGACCGGCCAACCATAGGATGTTTCCGGGCATCGTGTCAAGATCTAAGGCGATCGCGGCCCAGGGCCGCGTCAAGGCGGGGATCCGACCCATGCCAGGCCGAAAAAATCGGTGGCAAGCCGCCGGCGATGAGGTGGTGGCGGGCGGCTGACGGACACGCGGGGAGCCCCCGGGTCCGGTGGCAGCACGCAATCCCTTGAAGCCGGATTTCAGGCGTGTTAGAGAAGGTCCGATCGACTGTTGCCGTCGGGGCGTGGCGCAGCCTGGTAGCGCACCTGCTTTGGGAGCAGGGAGTCGGAGGTTCAAATCCTCTCGCCCCGACCAAAAATGCATTGAGAAAGCGGCGGTTTAGCTTTTTAGCTTACCGCCGTTTTGTTATGATGCTCAGAGCATTTTTTTCGGGGTACAGATTGGGGTACAAGCTCAAAGGACGCTGGGAATTCCGCCTTGCCGGGACACATATCCGGGTCCGGGAACCGCATCGACCACTTTATGCCGATGTGTCGGGGCCAGGTGATCGAGACCGGCGGCCCTGGTGCCGGTCGAGAACCGTGGCCTATAAAACCGCTCCGCCGCCCTCCGTGTTGGCATATATCGTTCCCAGAAGCATCCGCCCTGACCCGCGCCGGCGCCGGGATACCGAGTCGATCCTGAGAGGACTGGAGCTGATTCATGACGGCCATTTGTTGAATGCCGCAGTGGTCCTGATCGGGAAATCCGACCGCCTTAAATCCCTGTACGACGATCACCTGGAGGTCGTCAATCCGGGGGGCTTGCACGTTGGCATCACGCCGCAAAAGCTGGCGCGACCCCATGAGTCCCAACCTTGGAATCCCATCATCGCCAACGTCTTTTACTGGGCCGGCATCATCGATGCGCTGGGGTAGCGGGACTCTGAACATCATGGACTGGTGCGCGGAAGATGGCAATCCGGCGACCGAATGGATGGCGCAGGCGGAATCTGTGTCTGATGTCAACCTTCTGAAAAAGTCTGTGACCAATGGGCGCCATACCGGCAGGGTCAGGACGCGTTCCCTGCGTTGCCGTCTCCGCCACACTCAGCGTCCGGCGCTTCGATCTCGGCAATGTCCATCAACGTCTGAGGCACCGGCTTTTTGACGGTCACCCCGAGATCGGAAAAGCGGGCCAGCTGGATCATCACGTTCCCCTTGCCGCGCACCAGGCGGTTCATCGTCTCTTCATAGGTCCCCTGGAGGGTCTGGATCTGAAGGCCGAGCCGTTCGATGCTCTCCAGCACGAGGCGCAGCTTGTCGTAGATGAAGCCGGCGCGGGCGAAGATGTCCCGGGCGCTGCGGTTCTGGCGCTCGTAGCGCCAGATGATGTCGACGGTCTTGAGGGTGGCCAGCAGGGTCGAGGGGGTGACCACCACGATATGGCGCTCGAAGGCATGGGTGTAGAGGGCCTCGTCATCGCGGAAGGCAGCCACGAAGGCCGCATCGATGGGCAGGAACATCAGGATGTAGTCGAGGCTGCGCATCCCCTGCAGATGGGGGTAATTCTTGGCGCTCAGGGCCTCGATGTGGGCCCGCACCGCGCCCACATGGGCCTTGAGGGCGCTGCGCCGCTCCGCTTCCGCTTCGCTGTTGACGTAGCGCTCATAGGCCGTCAGGGACACCTTGGAATCCACCACCACGCAGCGTCCCTCGGGCAGATGGACCACCACGTCGGGCCGCAGCAGGCGACCGTCCGGATCCCGGAAAACCTCCTGGGTCTCGTATTCGATCCCCCTGCGGAGCCCCGATTTTTCCAGCACCCGTTCCAGGACCAGCTCCCCCCAGGTGCCCTGGGCCTGCTTGTCCCCCTTGAGCGCCCGGGTCAGGTTGACCGCCTCCCGGCCCATCTGCCGGTTCAGGTCCCGCAGGGTCTCGATTTCGGCTTTCAAGGTGGCCCGCTCGGCGGCCTCCCTGGCGTACACGTCGTCCACCTTGCGCCGGAACTCGTTGAGCTGATCCCGGAACGGGTCGAGCAGATGCTTGAGATCGGTACGGCTCTGCTCGCCGAAAAGCCGCCCCTTTTCGTCGAGGATTTCCTGGGCCAGGAGCCGGAACTGATCGGTCAGATCCTGGCGGGCCTGGCGCCAGAGGGTCGCCTGTTCTTCGGCCCGGCGCCGCTCCTGGTCAAGAAGGGTCTGAAGCTCGGCGATACGCGCATCCCGAGCGGAAAGCGCCGCCTGCAGGGAGGCCAGGTTCCGCTCATGGGCCTCAATCCTTGCCGCCAGCAGCGGAATCTGATCGCTGCGGGCCTTTTCGGCGGCCAGGGCGGCGGCGGCGTCCCGCAAAGCGGCGTTGAGCGCCTGCACCTGCCGGTCGCGAACGCCGATGGCGTTCTTGAGCTCCGGCAAGGCCTGATTTTGCTGCTCGGCCAGGGCAAGCTGCGTCTCGATCCGGCCGCGGACGGCCTCGGCCGCCCGCAGGGCCGCTTCCTGGCGCGCCAGGGCCTGCGAGAGGCGTTCGAGATCCGGGCCCATGGCCTCCTGGCCGGCCGCAAAGGCCCGCACCGCCCGCCGGCGCAGGATCAGCCAGGTCAGGCCGGCGCCGCCGGCCAGCGCCAGCGCCACGGATATCGCCACCCTCCATTCAACAGGCATCGCCGCTTCAGGTCTGCTTCTGGATCTTGGCCCAGGTATCACGCAGCGTCGCGCTGCGGTTGAAGACCGGCCGCCCCGGCCGGCTCTCGACCTGGTCGGCGCAGAAATACCCCAGCCGCTCGAACTGGAAGATATCGCCGGGAGCGGCCTGCGCCAGGCTCGGTTCGAGCTGGCAGGCGGTCAGGACGGTGAGTGAATCGGGGGCGACCCGATCCAGGAAAGTTTCGCCTTCGGGCGCATCGCCCGGGTTGTCGAGCCTGAAAAGGTGGTCGTAGAGCCGCACCTCGGCCGCCACGGCACCATGGGCCGCCACCCAGTGCAGGGTGGCCTTGGGTTTGCGCCCGTCCGGGGCATCCCCGCCGCGGGTGGCCGGATCGTAGGTGCAGCGCAGCTCCGTAATCTCCCCGCTCAGGGAGTCCCGGATCACCCCGGTGCAGGTGATAAAGTAGGCGTAGCGCAGGCGCACTTCCCGGCCCGGGGCCAGGCGGAAGAACTTCTTGGGCGGATCCTCCATGAAATCGTCGCGTTCGATGTAGATCTCGCGCCCGAAAGGAACCTGCCGGGTGCCCGCGGCCACATCTTCCGGGTTGTTGACCGCCTCGAGCATTTCGCGGCCCTCGGCCGGATAGTTTTCGATGACCACCTTGAGGGGCCGCAGCACCGCCATGACCCGCGGGGCGCGGCGGTTGAGGTCCTCGCGCAGGCAGTGCTCCAGCAGGGCGTAGTCCACCACGCTGTAGGCCCGGGCCACGCCGATGCGGTCGCAGAAATTGCGGATCGCCTCGGGGGTGTAGCCCCGCCGCCGCAGGCCGCTCAAGGTGGGCATGCGCGGGTCGTCCCAGCCGCTGACGATCCCCTCGGTGACCAGCTGCAGCAGCTTGCGCTTGCTCATGACGGTGCGCGTCAGATTCAGACGGGCAAACTCGTACTGGCGCGGCCGGTCGGGCACCTGGAGGGTGTCCAGGATCCAGTCGTAAATCTCGCGGTTGTTTTCGAACTCCAGGGTGCAGACGGAATGGGTGATGCCCTCGATGGCGTCCGACAGGCAATGGGCGAAATCGTAGAGGGGGTAGATGCACCAGCGGTCCCCGGTGCGGTGATGGGGCACCTTGCGGATCCGGTAAAGGGTCGGGTCGCGCATCACCAGGTTGGGATGGGCCATGTCGATCCTGGCCCGCAGCACCCGGCTGCCGTCCGGGTAGAGCCCTCGGCGCATCCCTTCGAAAAGCTCCAGGTTCTCTTGCGACGAACGGTTCCGGTAGGGGCTGTCGCGGCCCGGTTCCGTAAGAGTGCCGCGGTAGTCGCGGATCTGCTCGGCGCTCAGGTCGTCCACGTAGGCCTTGCCCATCCGAATCAGCCGGCAGGCGAAATCGTAGAGCCGCTCGAAATAGTCCGAAGCATAGTAGCAACGATCCTCCCAATCGAACCCCAGCCAGCGCACGTCGGCCTGGATCGCCTCGACGTATTCCACCTCCTCCTTAGTCGGATTGGTGTCGTCGAAGCGCAGGTTGCAGGTGCCGTTGAACTGCCGGGCGATGCCGAAGTTCAGACATATGGACTTGGCGTGCCCGATGTGCAGGTACCCGTTGGGTTCGGGGGGAAAACGGGTGGCCACCCGGCCGCCGCGTACCCCGGCGGCCACGTCGGCGGCCACGATCTGGCGGATGAAATCCAGTGACTTTTCGGCTTCCGGCCCCGAAGCGGCCGGCTGGGCGAAGCGATCTGTGGCTGCAGCCATGCGATTTCCTTTTCCTTGGGGTCAAGCAGCGGCGGGGACGGCCGGGAGGCCGGTCCTGGCGTGCCCTTTTGGCCGGCGCCGCCAGCCGGTGGCCTTATCTTTCATATTTCCATCCACGGGTCAACCAGGGGCCATGCACCCGTGGCCCTGCCGATGTCGGAACCCGCCTTCACCCCGTTCCATCCTGAAATCCCTTTTGTCAAGCTCACCCTGAGCCCCCGGCCTCGACGGGGGCCTGGCCGCGACACCGCGATAATTTCCCTTTGCTTGATCTGGAAAAATTGATAAGGATTCTCATTCGACTTGGGTCAACCTTAAAATCGAAAGGAGGTCCGATGCCCGAAGAGATGAAAGTCGGCTGCGCCCGCCCCACGGGCGGGCCCGTCGGGGAGGGACCCGCCGCCCCGGCCACGTCACCGTCAACCCCAACCGCACCCGCAAAGGAGGTCTCCCCCATGATCATGGTCGGCCGCAAGGCGCCGGATTTCGCCGCTCCCGCCTACCATCAAGGCCAGTTCGTTTCCGTGAAGCTTTCCGAGTACCTGGGCAAATGGGTGCTGCTGTGCTTCTACCCGGGCGATTTCACCTTTGTCTGAGCGACCGAAATTTCGGCGGTCGCCGAAAAGAACAAGGCTTACGAGGCCCTGGGCGTCCAGGTCCTGTCCATGAGCATCGACAGCGTCTTTGTGCACAAGATGTGGAATGACGTGGAACTGTCCAAGATGGTGGCCGGCGGCATTCCCTTCCCCATGCTCTCGGACGCCGGCGGCAAGGTCGGTGCCGCCTTCGGCGTTTACGACGACCAGGCCGGGGTGGAAACCCGGGGACGCTTCATCATCGATCCGGACGGCGTGATCCAGGGCTACGAGATCCTCACGCCACCGGTGGGCCGCAACATCGACGAGACCCTGCGCCAGGTCCAGGCCTTCCAGCTGGTCCGCGCCAGCAAGGGCACCGAGGCGACCCCCTCGGGATGGCGCCCGGGCAAGATGACCCTCAAACCCAGCCCGGATCTGGTGGGCAGGGTCTGGGAAGTCTGGAAGACCGACATGGCCTTCGATTGATCCAGCCCGCACATCCCACCGTTTCTCCCCGGGGAGCGGCAGCCGCCGCTTCCCGGTTTTGTTCGGGCCCCGGCCGCCCCAGGCCCGCGGCCAGGCCGAGACTCGCCTCCTGCCTGACCGCAGATGACCGGACCGGTGGCGCGCACCCCCCCCGGAGAAAGGACGATCCATGACGATGCCAGCCCCCTTCAACGACAAGGTCGTGGTGGTCACCGGCGGTGCCAGCGGCATCGGTCTGGCCCTGGCGCGCCGCTTCGCCCGCGACAAGGCGCGCATCGCCATCCTGGACCTGGATGCCGACGGGGCCCGGGATGAAGCCCAGCTCCTGGCCGCGACGGGGATCCAGACCGTCGCGCTGGCCTGCGACGTGTCGCGCCGCGCGGATTGCCGGAATGCCGTCGACCGGGTCCTGGAGCGCTTCGGCGGGATCGACGTGCTGATCAACAACGCCGGGATCACGGCCCGGGACCGGTTCGTGGAAACCCGGGCCGAGGTCTTCGACCGGGTTATGGCGGTCAACTTCTTCGGCGCCCTCCACTGCACCCAGGCGGCCATCGCCAGCCTGCGCCGGCGCCGCGGTCTGATCATGGTGGTCGAAAGCCTGGCCGGGGTCTCCCCCCTGCTGGGGCGAAGCGCCTACTGCGCCAGCAAGCACGCCCTGCACGGCCTCTTCACGACCCTGCGCGCCGAGCTGCGCCACGAAGGGGTCCACGTGTTGATCGCCTGCCCCGGGTTCGTCCAGACCAACCTCCAGCGCCGGGCCCTGGGCGGGGACGGACGCGTCACCGACCGGCCCCAGTCCCGGGTCGGGGGCCAGACGACCCCCGAACAGGTGGCCGAGGAACTCTACCGGGCCGCGGTGCGCCGCCGCCCCCTGGCGGTGCTGACCCCGGTGGGCAAGCTGGCCTATGCCATCAGCCGTCTGGCGCCCCATTTCTACGAGCGCCTGATGGCCCGGCGGCTGGCCGTGGAACTGGGCCGCGGGCAGATGCCGGAGGCCCGGCCATGATCCGGGTCGACCGCTCGGTCAGCACCCGCATCGAAACCTCCCGCTGCATCGGCTGCGGAGCGTGCGTGGCCGTCTGCCCCGCCCAGACGCTGCGGCTGGTCGACGGCAAGGCCGTGGTGGCCGGCGCCGAATCGCTGGCCTGCGGCCATTGCGCCGCCGCCTGCCCGCAGGAGGCCGTGACGGTGGAGGCTCTCGACCCGGTCCAGGCCCGCTTTGCCACCTTCGAGGCCGACCCCCGCTGGTTGCCCCCCGGCCGGTCCGATCTGGCCCAGCTGGCGCGCCTGATGGCCTCGCGCCGCAGTTGCCGCAACTTCACCGGGGACCCGGTGCCCCTGGCCCGGCTCGAAGACCTGGTCCGCATCGGCATCACCGCGCCCTCGGGATCCAACTGCCAGCCCTGGACCTTCACCCTCCTGCCCGACCGGACAGCCGTCCTGGCCCTGGCCCGGGAGGTGGCCGCCTTCTTCGCCCGCCTCAACCGGCGGGCCGAAAGCGCCTGGCTGCGCTGGCTGCTGCGCGTCGCCGGCCGGCCTCAGCTCGATTTTTACTTTCGCAACTACCATGATGCGGTGGCGGAAAACCTGAGCCAATGGGAGCAGACCGGCTGCGACCGGCTCTTTCACGGGGCCCCGGCCGCCATGGTGGTGGCCTCCCGACCGGCGAGCTGCCCCATCGAGGACTGCCTCCTGGCCACCGGACAGATCCTGCTGGCGGCCCATGCCATGGGGCTGGGCACCTGCCTGATCGGCTTTGCCGTCTCGGCCCTCCAGCACGACCGGGCCATCCCCCGGCGCCTGGGGCTGGGCCCCGACGAGACGGTGCGGGCCGTCATCGCCCTGGGCCATCCGGCCGAGGCCTACCGGCGCCCCGCCGGACGCCGGGCGGTGACCGTGCGCCGCTTTGCCGGCCACAAAGAGTGAACGGCGCCGAATTTCGGCGAGAGATGCGCCGCCGGCATCGGGCCAAGGAATGAAGCGCCGGGCCGATTCTTCGCAATTGCCCGGCGCAGCGGGAAAGCGGCGCCACGGTCTAGCGGATCCGGCTCAGCACTCCGAGTACGCCCCGGCCAAAGGCGGCCATCTGCCAGCGGTGGATCTCGGGCAGGGCCTCCAGTTCCCTGAGCCGCCGCGGGTCGGCCTGGGCGATGGCCGCCAACTGGGCCTTGCTGAAGAGAACGGCCGGATCCAGACCCAGGGCCGCGGCCCGGCGGTCGCGCCAGGCGCGCAGGTGCTGCATGCGCTCGGCCACCCGGGGGCCGAAGGACGGCCGGGTCTGGCGTGGATAGCGCGGCAGACGGGATTCGGGCAGGTTCAGGGCCGCCTGGACGGCACCCAGCAGGGCGGAACCATGGATCTGGATCTGGCGGGGGCTCAAGGCCCTGGAGTCCGCCAGGGCCTCCATCGTGGCGGGTTTGGCCTGGGCCAGCTGCAAGAGGCTGGCGTTGCCGAAGACCTTGAACAAAGGCCGGTCCTTGCGCGCCGCCAGCGTTACGCGCAGCTGAAGCAGGGCCTCGAGGACCGCCAGGCTGCGCCGATCCAGGCGGCCCGCCCCCTTGAAGCGCAAAAAGAGAGGGCCGGCGTCCGCCTCGGCCGGCCGTACCTGGCTCAACAGGGCACATTCCTCCAGGACCCAGGCCAGACGGCCTTGGGCGTCCAGTTCGGCGCGCAGCCGGTCGGCCAGTTCCACCAGATAGAGAACGTCCCGGGCCGCGTAAGCCACCATGGCGTCGGGCAGGGGACGCTGGGACCAGTCTTTTTTCTGGAATTGCTTGTCGAGCTGGACCCCGAAATAACGGCGCACCAGCGATTCCAGGCCGGTTTCGGCCAGCCCCAGAAAGGTGGCGGCGATCTGGGTGTCGAAAAGATTGTCGATGACGATGCCGTAGTCGCGGTAAAGAGACCGCACGTCGTAATCGGCGCCGTGAAAGACCTTGCAGATCCGCGGCGATGAAAAGACCGGGGCCAGAACGGACAGATCCGCCACTGCCAGGGTGTCGATGACGAAACTGCCCGCCGCGGAGGCCATCTGCACCAGGCAAA
>CALJLV010000080.1 GCA_937982505.1 uncultured Desulfobacteraceae bacterium
GAACTCCCCCTGGGCATGCAGCCGCTGGGCCAGCACCCCCACGGCGGCCTCGGTCTCCAGGGCCTCGAAGCAGACCGCCGCGGCCCCGTCACCGAAAATCACGGTCACGTCGCGGCCCTCGGAGGAAATATCCAGCCCGGTGGAGTGCACTTCGGCGCCCACGAAGAGAATGCGCCGGTAGATGCCGCTGCGGATGAAGGCGTCGGCGGCGGCCATACCGTAGAGAAAGCCGGTGCACTGCTGGCGGATGTCCAGGGCCGGGGTCGTCTCCAGCCCCAGCAGGTGCTGGAGCAGGCATCCGGAGCCGGGGAAATTGATGTCCGGACTCAAGGTGGCGAAGATGATCAGATCCAGGTCCGTGGCCTGCCAGCCGGCGCGTTCCAGAGCGATGCGCGCCGCCCGCAGGCCGAGTTCGGAGGCGCCCATGGGTGCCTCCGGGTCGACCCAGTGGCGCTGCTCGATGCCGGTGCGCTGGCGGATCCATTCATCCGAGGTCTCCATCCAGCGGGTCAGGTCCGCGTTGGTCACCACCCGGGGGGGCAGATAGCGGCCGGTGCCGCGAATGACGGTACGTATCATCAGCAGTCTCCATGTTCGCCCCCTCCGGGGCGGTGTGGGGTTGCATCGAAGGCATCTGGCTATAGCCGGGACGGCCGATTTTTTCAAGGACCGGATGCTTGAAGATCCGGCCGTCATCGGCTTTCTTTTATAGGGCACTGACGCCGGGATCGCCCACCACCACCCGCATTTTCAGATGCCGGGCCATCAATCCTTGACCTGGGCCACCGCGTCGCTTAGAGAGAAGCTGAATCCAAATCCCAAGGTTCCCCCCACCCCAGGAGGTGCCCCATGACCCATGAAGATGCCGGTCACTACGCCGCCAAGCATCCGGCCGGAAGCGTGGCCGATCCGGGCATCGCCGCCGCGCTGAATGCCAAGGCCACTGACGGCGAGGTGGCCTGCCGCGATGCCCATCAAATCGCCCGCGCGCTGCAGGTGACGCCGCTGCAGGTGGGTGCGGCCATCGATCTGCTGGAAAAACGGATCAAGCACTGCCAGCTCGGGCTCTTCGGATATCGGCCGCGCCGCAAGATCCTGGAGCCGGCCGAGTCCGTCGGTCCTGTCCTGTCCCAGGCCCTTGCCAGGGCCGCCTCCGGGCGGCGGGTTACCTGCGAACAGTGCTGGCAAATCGCCGACGCCCTCGGGTTGGAGCGCCTGCGGGTGGCCGCGGCCTGTGAAAAACTGGGGCTGAAGATCAAACCCTGCCAACTGGGCGCATTTTGACCGTGACGGGCGCCAGCGCTCATCCCCACCAGTGCCCCAGGGCCGCATGGCAGAGCAGGAGCAGGCAAAAGAGCTGCAGCCCGAGTTTGCTCCGGCGGCGCAACCGCCAGGGGGGCAGCAAGAAAGCCACCGTAAAGCCCGCGCAGGCGAAAAAGCGGGTGAACAGAACGCCGTTTTCAGGGGTCCAGGCGGGAATCAGGCAGGCCAGGTAAGCGAACCCCAGCAGGGCCGTGGCCACCGCCTTGAGGCGCCGCGGCCCGCGCACCAGGGCGTAAGCCACGGCCGGCAGCACCAGGGCGAAGCCCAGCGGCCCGAACCCGGCCGTTCGCGGGTCGAACCCCCAGATGAGTCCGAAAGGCGCCGCCGCGCCGCTCTGACCCACCAGCGGTTCGACAATCGCCCGGTAAAGCCCCTCGAGGCCCTGCCGCGGGCTCGACGCGAAAATCCATCGCCCCAGTTGTTCTCCGGCCGGCATCAGATCCATGCTCTGGATCATGTAGCGCAGCGCGTTGGCCCCGGCCCCCAGGATCCCCTCTGCGTTGGGCGGCAAATGGGCTGCGGCCGTTCCAGCGCCCCCCGGCACCCGGCGCCAGGCCTGACTGAACACCAGGGCCGCGGCCAGGGCCGCCAGACTCCCCAGGGGCCTCTGGCGGGCCAACCACCACCAGAACCGGCCGCCGTGACGCCGGTAGAGCACCACGATGCTCAACAACCCGAGGACCACGGCGAAGGCCGTTCCCAGGGGCTGGTCGCTCACGGTAAAGCCCAGGCCCACCAGCAGCAGGGCCAAGTCGGCGAAGCGGGGCCGCTCAACCGCCCGATAGAGCGCCAGCAGGCAGAACAGCCCCGCGGCGGCCGGCAGGATTTCGGCGCCGGACGAAAGCGCCTGATAGAACAGCCGGGGCTGGCTCAAGACCACCAGGGTCACCGTGGCGGCCGTCGGGGGCCAGGCGTAGCGCCGGGCCAGGGCGTAGGTGGCCAGGGCGATGATCAGATAGCTGATCAGCCCGAGCAACCCGCTGCCGGCCGAGAGCCGCTCGAAAAGATCCACCAGGACGCGATGGTTGGCCGGCCCGGGATCCGCCAGAAAGGCGCTCGCGGAGGGCGGGCTCCAGGCCGGCAGTCCGGTCGCTCCGTTCAAGGGCGGCAAGGTCACCAGCAGCATCAGCAATACCGCGGCGGTTCCCAGCAGCCCCCCGAACAGCAGCGGATTGAGGCGCCCGAAGGCGGCCACAGACGCCATTATCCGGCCGAGATGGCGCCTTTGCCGCAGCAGGTCGGCCGCGGCCAGGATCAGCAGCGCCGCCTCGAAAATCAATGCCGCCCCAGGGCATCCCGCCAGGGCGGCGGCCTGGACCGCCAGGGAAAGCAGCATCAGGGGGCCCATCAGACCATAGGCGCCGGCCTCGGCCAGTGTCAGGCCGGCCTGGCGCAGGCGGATCAGGACCGCGGCGGCCACGACGGCGATCTCGCCGGCCGCGGCACAGACCAGAAGACCGTGCAAGAAGCGGGTCAACGCGCGGGCAGCTCCCTCAAGGGTCGGACAGCGAATCCGGCTGGCGCCGGCCCTGCCGGTTTTCCAGGTCTTCGAGGACCTGGATCATGAAGTCGCGCATTTCCGTGGCGTACTGCCGGCACAGCGGGCAGTACACCCGGCGCCGTAATTCTTCGTGATCGTTGACATGGTGCCAGTACCAGCGCGGGTAGGGCGTGCCACGGCAGAATTTCTTGCCCGTGTACTCGGCGATGGGACAGCCGATGCACACCAGCAGGTAATAGATCCGGCAGGGGGGGCAGTCCAGAACGCCGCCGTCGGCCCCTTTGCCGGCCAGGATGCGCTCCCATTTGGCCACCGAGGCTTTCATGATCTTGATCTTGTTCATCACCTGCCCCCGATACCGGCAACCAGTCCCATCCCTTTTCAGCCCCGCGGCCCGCCAGGATCGACCATCCCAGGCCAGTAGGGCCGCATGACCGGAAGAATGCGGTTCAGCACGTAGTCGAGTTTGCGCGGATCGGCGCTGCGGGCGACGGACCCCGACGTATGCGCCAGGCCGGACATCTCGCAGAGAACCGCCACCACGCTGGCCGCCAGGGCCCGGGGGTGGTACCCGCCTTCAAGGACCATCACCAACCGATGCGAACAGCAGGCCGCCGCCAGATCGACCAGGATCCGCGCCAGGACGGCGAAACCGGTTTCGGTCATGCACATCCCGGCCAGCGGGTCCTCCCGGTGGGCGTCGAAACCGGCCGACACGAGAATCAGCTCGGGGGCGTAGGCCTCGGCCAGGGGAACCAGCAGGCGCTGAAAAAGGGCGGCATATTCCGCGTCGCCGTAACCTTTGGGCAGGGGCAGATTCACCGTGTAGCCCTCGCCCCGCCCGCGGCCGGTTTCGGTGAACTGCCCGGTCCCGGGAAAGAGCGGGTACTGATGGGTGGAAAAAAACAGAACCCCCGGGTCGTCCTCGAACAGATGCTGGGTGCCGTTGCCGTGGTGCACGTCCCAGTCCACGATCAAAATCCGTTTGAGGCCGAAGGCCTCCCGGGCAAAGCAGGCCCCCAGCGCCACGTTGTTGAACAGGCAGTATCCCAGCGCCCGGCTGGCCTCGGCATGGTGGCCGGGCGGACGGACCAGGGCAAAGGCGTTTTGCACCCGCCCCTCCAGGACGGCGGCGACCGCGGCCAAAAGGCCCCCGGCCGCCAGACAGGCGGTGTGAAAGGATCCAGCGCTGGTGAAGGTGTCGCCGTTCAGGGCGCAGTGGGCCGTTGCGGCGGTGGCCTCGATCTGGCGGAAGTAGCCGGGGCTGTGCAGGCGCACGATCTCGTTTGGTGTCGCCGTCCGGGGCTGGATCGGCGCCAGACGGCCGCTGAGTCGGCTTTCCCGCGCCAGCCGGTCGAGTACGGCCTGAAGCCGGCGGGGATGCTCGGGGTGGCCTTCCGGCACCTGGTGTTCGAGATAGCCGCGGTCGGAAACGATCCCGGTGGGTTTCATGGTCGATCCCCGGGGGTGTCGTCTGGCTGGGGCACGGTGAGCAGGCTGCACGGCGCGTGGTGCAGCAGATCCCGGGCGGTGGATCCGATGAGCGCCCTTTTGATGGCGCCGGTGCGATGAACGCCCACCACCAAAAGATCGATGCGGCACTCCCGGGCGCAGTCGCGCAGCACTTCGGCCGGAACCCCCGGCCGGATGTCAAGGTGAAAGCGGATCCCGGCGGCGCGAGCCTCGGGGCAGGCCCTGGACAGCCGCTGTTCCAGCTTCTGGCGCAGAACCTGGCCGTTCTGGGCCGCCGGCCCCTGTTCGCGGCTCACCCGCAGCTCCTGGTCCAGGGGCGATTCGCTCACGTGAAGCAGATGCATGTCCGTGGCCCCCCAATACCGGCCCAGCCGGCAGGCGGTTTCCAGGGGCGCGGCGGGCGGATGCAGGTCGCACCCCACCAGGATGCGCGACAGGGGCCGGGCGCCGGCCGGGACCCCGGCCGGCGGGGCGCGAAGGATCAGAATCGGACAGGCGATGCGCTGGACCATCCGTTCGACCACCGTGCCGACGAAAAAGCGCTCCAGGGGCCCGATTCCCCGGCTGACGGTCACCACCAGGTCGAAGCGGCGGGTGCGGGTCAGGCGCGACAACTGTTCGACCGGATCGCCGCGCGCCACGATCGGCTCCCAGTCGAGGTCCCCCGGCGCCAGGCATTGGGCCAGGCGGCGATGGGCGGCCTCGGCCAGACGCCGGGAGCGGTCGCGTCGTTCAAACAGATCGGTGGCGTAGAGCGGATCGCTGGCAAAATGCACGGCGTGAAAGGCGGCCAAACGGGCGCCCGAGGCCGCGGCCAGGTCCTTGGCGATGCCGACCGCCAGCGCCGTGGCGGGAGAAAAGTCGACGGCACACAGGATGGCCTCCATACGCGTTTTCCTGACTCCCGTGCCACGACCGGGGATGGTGACGGCGACCGGGACCCGGGACCGTCAGAAATAGGCCAGGCCGATGTAGTTGTGGGGCGAAATGGCGCGCAGTTCGGCCTTGACCGGTTCGGAAACCGCGAGGCCATCGATAAAGGCCGCGATGGCCTCGCGATCGATGGTCGCGTGGGTGCGCGTCAAGTCCTTGAGCGCTTCATAGGGGTTGGGGTAGCCTTCACGCCGCAGCACGGTCTGGATCCCTTCGGCCACCACGGCCCAGTTGGCTTCCAGATCGGCGGCCAGCCGCTCCGGGTTGAGCATCAGCTTGTCCAGGCCGCGCAGCAGCGAGCGATAGGCGATGAGGCTGTGGGCCAGGGGCACGCCGAGATTGCGCGAAACGGTGGAATCGGTCAGGTCGCGCTGCAGGCGGCTGACCGGCAGTTTGTCCGCCAGGTGGGCCAGAAGGGCATTGGCCAGCCCGAGGTTGCCTTCGGAGTTTTCGAAATCGATGGGGTTGACCTTGTGCGGCATGGCCGATGAACCGACCTCCGTGGACTTGATCTTCTGCTTGAAGTAATCCATGGAAATGTAAGTCCAGAGGTCGCGATTCAGATCGATGAGGATCGTGTTGACGCGCCGCAGGGCGTCGCAGAAGGCGGCGGTATTGTCGTAGTGCTCGATCTGGGTGGTGACCTGGGAGCGTACCAGACCCAGGTCATCGGCCACCAGGCGGTTGGCGAACCCGACCCAGTCCACTTCGGGATAAGCCACCCGATGGGCGTTGAAATTGCCCGTGGCCCCGCCGAATTTGGCGCTGAAGGGGATCGCGGCGGCCTGGGCCAGCTGCTTGCGCAGCCGCTCGACAAAAACGAAGATTTCCTTTCCCAGACGGGTTGGCGAAGCCGGCTGGCCGTGGGTGCGGGCCAGCATGGGCACGTGACGCCAGGTGTCGGCCATTTGCGCCAGCCGCTCGATGATCTGCTCCAGGGCCGGACGCAGCACCTGGCGCCAGGCATCCCGCAGCATGGCGGGCATGGCGGTGTTGTTGACGTCCTGGCTGGTCAGGCCGAAGTGCACAAATTCCTTGAAGGCCGAAAGGCCCAGGGTCTCGCAGCGTTCCTTGAGAAAGTATTCCACCGCCTTGACGTCGTGGTTGGTGGCGGCCTCGATCTGTTTGATGCGCCGGGCATCCTCGATGGAAAAGTCCTCCACCAGGCGGCGCAGGGCGGCCTGGCCCTCTGCGGCAACGGCCGCCAGCGGCGGCAGGGGCAGGCGGCACAGGGCGATGAAATAGGCCACTTCCACCTGCAGTCGGTAGCGGATCAGGGCGCTTTCGGAAAAATAGGCCGCCAGCGGTTCCACGGCCCCGCGGTAGCGGCCGTCCACGGGCGACACGGCGGTGAGTCGATCCAGGATCATGGCGCTGTCCTGTGTGGAGGGTAGGCGGAATCAACGATTCCAGGCCGCGGCCCGGCGACGGGCCGCTACACTCGTCATAGAGAAACCCGCCCTTCGTGTCAACCGGGCGGCCCCGCGGCCGGGGGGCCGCCCGCATCCATCAAATCCTTGGCCTTTGCCGCCGGCTTTGTGATAAGAGATGCCCGTCGTGGCAAATCGACGGCCCCCAAGCCCCTCACCTGCCGGCGGCGCGGACCGGGTCCAAAGACCCGCGCCCCTGGGCGGTGGTTTGAAAGAAGGTTCTGAAATGACGACAAGCGGTCCGTTGACGCGTCCGCCCGCCAGCCGATGGATCTGGCCGGTGCTGATGCTGCTCCTGGGGGCCGCCGTTCCGGCGGCGGCCATCGAATTCACCGTGGTCACCTTCAACGTCGATTCGGGAGACCGCACCGACCCGCGGCAGGTGGCCCGGGATATCGCCGGAATTGAACCGGCCCCTCTTTGGGGGCTCCAGGAAGTCGACGGCCCGGAGGATCTGGCCGTCATCGCCGCGGCCATCGGACCGCACTACCAGGCCATCATCGGCAGCTCCGGGCGCTACAACGGAATCCCGGACGACAATCTGGCCATCGTTTTTGACCCGGACGCACTCGAACTGATCGAGGCCCAGGAGCTCGAGCAGTTCTCGGGAAGCCGAAAACCCCTGCTGGCCCGCTTCGTGTTGCGCCAAAGCGGCCAGAAATTCCTCTTCATGGTCAACCACCTGCAGCGCGATCGGATCCGGGTGCGCAACCGGCAGGCCCGCGAACTCAACGCCTGGGCCCGCCAGCAGATCCTGCCGGTGATGGCCGTGGGCCACTTCAACCTCGACTGGCACCTGCGCCGCCGCCAGGGCAATCAGGCCTTCGAACTGATGGTCCACGAGGGAATCTTCCGGTGGATCCAGCCCGCCTGCCTGGCGCGGGGGGATTGCCCCGCCACGGGCACGGCCTGCGACGGGGATCGGCCGTGCATCCAAACCTTCGTCTTCGTCACCGGGGCGGCCAAGTTCTGGCGGATCGAAAGCGACCTGCTCTTTCTGGACGATGCGGACTACTGCCGGCGCGCCACCCGGGGCCATTCGGGTCACCGGCCGGTGCGCACCGTGGTGCGCATCCCCTCGGGCGGCTGAGGCGCACTGCGATGGGAGCGTCACCATGAAGGGCGGAATCCGCCACTACACCTACAGCATCCCCTACAACCTGCTGCTGCTCACCGCCGGATCGGTGATTTTCAGCATCGGCGTCAAATCCATCGCCTTGCCCCACGAACTGATCACCGGGGGCATCTCCGGCTTGGCCCTGCTGATTTACTACTGGACCGCCAGGCTCGAACCCGGCCTCTGGTACCTGGTGCTGAACCTGCCCATCTTCCTGCTGGGGTGGTGGTTCGTCAGCCGCCGCTTCTTCTTTTACAGCCTCTACGGGATGCTCGTGACGACGGCGGCCATCGACATGATTCATTTCACCATTCCCGTTTCCGACCCCATCCTGGCGGTGCTGGCCGGCGGCACCCTGATCGGCACCGGATCCGGAGTCATTCTTAACAGCCTCGGTTCGGGGGGCGGCAACGATATCATCGCCATCATTCTCAATCAGAAGTACAATTTTCGCATCGGCACCTTCTTCTTCCTGTTCAACATCAGCCTCTTTACCTTCAGTCTGGGCCGTCTGCCCCTGGACCAGGTTCTCTTTTCCCTGGCCATGAGCTTCATCACCGGCCAGGTGGTGGACTATTTTCTGAGCATCTTCAACCAGCGCAAGATGGTGTTGATCATCTCGGAAAAATCCGAGGCCATCGCCGCCGAGGTGCTCAGCCGGATTCAACGGGGGGCCACCTACCTGGAAGGGCGCGGCGCCTATTCGGGGCGCAAGAAGGACGTGCTGCTCACCGTGGTGAACAACTACCAGCTCAAGCGGGTCGAGGAGGTGGTGTTCAACATCGACCCGGAGGCCTTCGTAATCATGGAAAACACCTTCAACGTGCTCGGCAGGGGGTTTAGCCACCGCAAGGTGTATTAGAGGCGGCCTCGGCCAGACGCCTCCGGGAAGAGTTCCCTCTTAAAAAAAAAGCGCCGCCCCGCAGTGGGGTGGCGCTTTTTTTCTGGATCGAGAGACGGGCTCAGATCACGGTGACGTTTTCCGCCGAGGGCCCCTTGGGACCCTGCTTGACGTCGAAGGTCACCTTATCGCCTTCCTTGAGCGACTTGAAGCCGCTGGCGTTGATGCCCGAGTGGTGGACGAAGACGTCCGGTCCGTTCTCCTGTTCGATGAATCCGAAGCCTTTACTGTCGTTGAACCATTTGACGATTCCCTGAGCCATGACAACATCCTCCGTTCATGTGGTTTTGCCCCTTGATCTCATACTGGAGGACGCTGCATTGAAATACATGTCTGGTCTCTTCAGTGCGAAATCGTCCCGCTCACCTCGAGCCGGACAGGATCAATGAGGCGACTTTAATCCTTTTTGGCCGGAAGCGCAAATTAATTACGCACATCGGTGGTCCTGGGCCTCCCGGACCTGTTCCGAGGCGCCCGGCACAGGGGCCGCGGCGGTCACGGTCCCTCGTGGTTGGCCACGTAAAAGTCCTCGATCAGTCCCTGGCGTTTGAGGTCCTGACCGTAGGCCAGGGCCGATTCCTTGTCGGCGAAATGCGAAACGCGCACCTGGTACCAGATTCGGTCCTTTCCCCGGGCCTCGTTCCAGCGGGCATCGATCTTTTGGCGCTGCAGCTGCTCCACCAGACGCTGGGCGTGGGCCTGCCTGAGATAGGCGGCCACCTGGATCGTGTAGGGATGAAGAACGATGGCCGCCCGGGGCTGCGGGGGGGGCGGGGTGGCGGCCGGGGGCGACTCGCGCACCATCAGATGGCCCAGGGTGTTGACCAGCAGCAGGGCCAGACCGGCGGCGCTTGTCGTCGCCGCGGCCCAGACCAGCCCGCGCCGGACGGCTCGGGATCGCCCCGCGTGGCCAACCGCGGCCATCAGGTCCCGCCCGGAGCGCCGCAGCGCGGTCAGCGCGCGCCGCACCGGCTGGCCCGCAGCGGCCGGCCGCAGCGCACGCCGCTGCGGGGGCCGCGGCCCCTTGAACCCTTCGCCCAGAATCTCCAGGTCCACGGCGTCGCATCCGGCCAGGCAGTCGCGCGCCCGGGCCAGCCCGCCGCGGTTGTCGTCGTTTTCGACGAGATGGTTCAGGCAGGCGGCCAGCCCCCGCTGCAGATCGGCGCGATCCTTTCCCCCATCCCAGGCGTCCAGGTAAATCTGCAGCGCCCAGTCGTCGGCCCGGCCTTCGCGCAGAAAGAGACCCGCCAGGCGCCGGATCCATTCAGGAGCCGCCTGCCGGTCCCCCTCGATCACCCGGCGGTAGATGGTCAGGGCCTGAAAATCGGTGCGGCCGCTGGCCAGACAATGGCGTCCGAGCAGTCGCTGCAGGTCCAGATCGTCCGCCCGGGCCGCGGCGACCCGGTCCACCAGGTCTTCGTCGGCCGCACGGGCCCGGCCCGGCTCTTCGATCCAGCGCATCCAGGCCTCGGCCATGGAACGGTCCTGGGGGTGGCGGGCCAGGTAGGCGCGCACGCTGCCCAGGCCTTCGGCTCGACGGTCCGGCCGCGCCAGGTGAAACCGGGCCAGCCGATCCAGGAGCCGATCGGCCATCTGGCGCCGCGCCAGAGGCGACATCACGAAGCTGTCGTAAAGGGCCACGGCCTGTCGCAGGGCCGCTTCGGCCGCCCCGATATGCCCGGCCCGCTCCAGAACGGCGCTGTCGGAGAGGCGGCGCGCCACGGCCCTCCGGCCGATCCGGTTGGCGCCCCACCCCACCAGGAGAAAGACCCCGGCGAGAATGGCACCCATCAGGGCCAGGGGCCAGGCGGTCCCGGGCGGTTCGTTGAGGGCCGTCAGCATCGCCAGTCCTGCCGGCACCCCCATGCAGAGGGTCGCCCAGAGGCGCAGGGCCGTATGTTTGAGCAGATGCAGCATCAGGTTCCGTCGGAAGACCCCGGCTCGCCTTCCCCTCCCTCGTCGTCCAGGACCGGCGGCGTGGCGGCCGGCGCGTCGGAGGCCGAGACATGCTGGCCGGGCCCCAGGGCTACCCGCACCGCATGGGGCCCGGCCACGGACAGACGGGCCCCCTCGATGGGATCCACCAGTTCGAAACGGATCTGTTCGGGCACCGTGAAGTCGCGCGCCGGTTCGCCCTCCGTGGCCCGGCGCATGAAATCGGTCCAGATGGGCGCGGCCCCGCGGCCGCCGGTGATCCCCGCGCCCCGGGCGTCGCGCAGGGGGCGCTGCTGGTCGTAGCCGATCCACACCGAGGCGCACAGGGTGGGCGTGAAACCGGTAAACCAGGCATCCCGATAATCGTTGGTGGTACCGGTCTTGCCGGCCGCCGGCAGGGTGAATCCCTTGCGGCGCACCACGGCGGCCGTCCCCTGGTCGACGACCCCGCGCATCATGTCCACCAGTTGATAGGTGCGCACCGGATCCAGGGTCCGTTCACCGCTGACGATGTGTTCGTCGAGGATCCGGCCGCGGGCGTCCTCCACCCGCCGGATCCAGAAAGGGGCATGACGCACCCCGCCGGTGGCCAGGGTGGAAAAGGCGCCGGCCATCTCCAGGGGGCTTACCCCGGAAGTGCCCAGGGCCACGGAGTAGACCGGCGCCAGGTCACTGGTGATACCGCAGCGCCGGGCGGTCTGAATCACGGCCTGGGGCCCCACCTGGGCCACCAGCTGGGCGGCGACGCTGTTCACCGACCGCATCAGGGCACGTTTGAGAATCATGCGCCCCTGATGGCGGCCCTCGAAGTTGCGCGGCCGCCAGTCCGCCGCGCCCACCACGGGAATGCTCACGGGACGATCCACCACGGCACTGGCCGGGTGCAGTCCCAGGATGTCCAGGGCACTGTAGTAGACAAAAGGCTTGAAGCCCGACCCCGGCAGGCGCTGGTTGTGCACGGCGCGATTGTACTCGGTCTCGTGGTAGGCCCGCCCGCCCACCATGGCGCGCACGGCCCCGGTCTGGGTTTCCACGGCCACCAGGGCGGCCTGGACCGGGTCCTGGCCGGGGCCTTCCGTGGCGCCCAGCACCTCGTCCAGCTGCGCCAACCCCTCGTGGACGGCCTCCAGGGCCATCTGCTGCAGGTGCGGATCGAGGGTCGTGGTGACCTGCAATCCTCCGTGGTAGACCACCTCCGGGCCGTAGCGCGCCTCCAGGTCCCGGACCACGTGGTCGATGAAATAGCTGCCGCTGCGCAGGTGGTCCTCGCCCCGGCGCAGGGTCGGCGGGACGGCGGCCTCCGCCTCGGCCTGGGCCGCGCTGATGTATCCGGTGGCCGCCATCCGCTGGAGCACCACCTGCTGGCGCTGGCGGGCGCGATCCATGTGACGGTAGGGGTTGTAGCGGGTGGGGGACTTGGGCAGTCCGGCCAGCAGGGCCGATTCGCCCAGGGTCAGGGCCGAGGCCGGCTTGTCGAAATAGATGCGCGCGGCCTGTTCGATGCCGTAGGCCCGGGCCCCGAAAGGGATCTGATTCACATAGGCCTCGAGAATCTCCCGCTTGTCGTACTGGGATTCGATCTGCAGGGCCACCAGCATCTCGCGGAACTTGCGCATCCAGGTGCGCTCGAAGCTGAAAAAGAGGTTCTTGGCCAGCTGCTGGGTGATGGTGGAGGCGCCCTGGATCCGCCCGCGCTGGAACAGCGTGATCCACAAGGCCTTGAGGGTGCGCAGCTTGTCGACCCCGTGGTGGGTCCAGAAACGATGGTCCTCGGTGGCGATCACGGCCTGGATGAAGCTGGGGGCCACCTGGTTGAGGGGTACGGCTTCGCGCCCGCCGATGAGCATGACCCGTTCACCGCTGGCGGCGAAAATCTCCGTCGGCGGGGTCTCGATGATCCGGCCCAGAGGGCTGGGCACCTGGGGCAGGTCCCGGATCGCCCAGAAGATCAATCCGGTGGCCGCCAGCGCACCGATTCCGCCCAGGATCAGGAGCAGGTAGCAGAGCGCCGCCAGGCGCCGCAGCCATCGGACCCCGGGGCTCATGAACGCCCCTCGCCGGCCGCAACGGGCTTTAAACCCGCTTCGAGCCGCTGATGCAGCTGCCACACGGCCCACTCCTGTCCCTGCATCAGCACCACCCGGGGCCGCTCGCCCTCCAGGGCTTCAAAACCCAGGCGGATCACCCCGTCGGCCACCTCGTTGCCGATGCCCACCCGCAGGATGGTCCCCTGCACCTCCAGCAGACGATTTGGATAGGGGACCGCCGCGCGGCGCAGTTCATCGGGCAGCGAGGCCAGAATGCTGAAAAAGCGGTCCGCCGGGTAGATCCGGCCGGCAAAGGACGGATCCTGCTCCAGGCGTTGGTCCCGGTAGCTCCCCTCGGTGGCCAGGCTCAGGCGCAGCAGCCGCGGCGAGATCTCCAGGCTTTCCAGGACCCGGTTTTCCCGGTTGAGCAGATAGAGGATCAGGCCGTCCCGGTCCGGGGTTTTTTTCAGATAGACCCGGTCGCACTGATGCCGGCCGAAGATCTCCAGCAGCCGAAACGGGGACGCCATCTCCCGTGCGGCTTCCTCGGGCAACGCCAGGTAGAGGCGGCGAAAGTGCTCGGCCGAGAGCATCACGCCCTGTTCGGGCTCCAGGCGCTCGGCCAGGTCGTTGAACCCGTTGGCCTCCCGGGCCTCTCGTTGAAAGGCGATGCGGTCCGAGAGGATCCGGTCCAGGGTCTGATGCGCGCTGCGGGCGCGCCGGCCCACCTCCCAGATGAGGCCCGATTCCGGACGCCACGGATTGGTGGTCACCAGGTAGGCCCCCAGGAGCCGCTCCGCCCAGTCCAGGCGCAGTTCGCTGAGCACCAGAGCGCAGCAGAGCAGTCCCAGCAGGGCCAGGCGCAGCGAAAAGAGGCGTCGCGCGTATTCCCCCAGGTGCGGGGGGGTATCCCAGGCCGTCATGACATCAGCGCCTTTGAAAACGGATCAGCGGACCATGGCCATCACCTGGGCCACCAGTCTCTGGATGCCGTCGGCCACTTCCTTGATGCCCGGGCCCAGCATGTAGGCCGGGGTGGTGACGATGCGGTTGGCCGCATCCACGCAGATGTCCGACACGTCCCGCGGCTGGTGGACCCCGCCGGCGGCCGCGATGGCCGCGGCGGTGTCGGCATCCGTTCCGATGGTCACCCGGGGATGACGCTCGGCCAGGGCCAGGGTCAGGGTTGCCGGCGCGATGCACACGGCGCCGATGGGCTTGCCCGCCTCGACCATCTCCCGCAAGAGTCGGGCCACCTGCGGATGGGCCTGTCCCCCGGCGCCCTTGAAGGCGAAGTCGCTCAGATTCTTGGCGGCGCCGAACCCGCCGGGGATGACCAGCCCGTCGATCTGGGAAGCCCGCACTTCCTTCAGGTCGCGGATCTGCCCGCGGGCGATGCGGGCGGACTCCACCAGCACGTTGCGCCGTTCCTCGGTCTGCCGGCCGGTGAGGTGGTCGATAACATGGTGCTGGTCCATATCGGGGGCCATGCAGACGACCTCGGCCCCTTCCCGGTCAAGAAACAACAGGGTCAGGACCGCCTCGTGGATTTCGCTGCCGTCGTAGACGCCGCAGCCGGACAGCAGCACGCCGATTTTCTTGGCCATGGGTTTGCTCCTTCTTTCAGATTGAGACCCGAGCAGGTGCGCATCGACAGATACCGTCTGGCTCCGATGCGCTTGGGCCAGGGGCCGGTCTCACCGGCCGCCCGGGTCCAGGACATGCCGGGCGGGGACGAAACAGGTAAACCGGCCTTCCAGGACCGTCTCCGCGCCCCGGCGCACCGTCACCGGGACCAGATGCTTCCTGCCCTCCAGGCAGATCGGTCCGGCCTCGGCCGCCACCGTGTCGCCCACCCGCACCGGCCTGAGAAAACGGACCTCGGCAGCGCCCAGAACCACGGTGGGGGCGTTGACCGCCACCATGGCCGCATGGTCGGCCAGGCCGAAGACGAAACCGCCATGGACCAGCCCTTCTTCATCCACCGCCATGCGGGCCGTGGCGGTCAGTTCCACCCGGCTGGTGCCCTGTCCCAGGGCCGTCACCCGGCCGCAAAGCTCCGGATCGATTCGTCGATGGGTATTTACCGCCATTGTCGCCTCCTTGTGGGCTGGGGGGGACATCCTGCGCAGGCCAGGCCAGAAACGCGGCCCGGGTTTCAAGCCAAGCGGTGGAGCGGTGCAGGGCGTCCAGGGAAAACACTTCCAGGGAAACAGTGCCCGTGAAGGCCTCCAGGATCCCCAGGACCACCTCGGCCATGGTCTCGCCAAGCCGGTCCAGGGGCAGATGATCGCGCCCGTCGACGGCCGCGTGCAGATGGATCAGGGGGCATCGCGAAGCCCAGCAGCGGTAGGCGGCCAGCGGGTCGGCCCCGGCCAGGGCAAGGTGCCCCAGATCCAGGCAGACCTTGAGGTCGAACTCCTCAATCACCGCCTCGAGCCATTCCAGGGGGTAGTCGAGGTTTTCCAGGGTCAGGCCTTCGGCGGCCGCGGGAACCCGGCGGTAAATTTCCTCTAGGCTTTCCCGGACCCACGCCTGCCAGCGGCGGCGAGCCTGCGGGTGGCGTTCCGGCGGCGTATAGGGCAGATGAAGCGTCAGCGCCGTGGCGTTCAACGGATCGAGCGCGGCCATGAGCTCGGCCAGGGCCGCGGCGGCGCGGCGCCGCTCACGGCCCTGGGGATGGCACAGGGGCAGATCCACGGGCAGATGGACGTTGTAGCCCAGGCCCGTTTCCTCGCTGACGGCGGCCAGGGCCGTTACGAGGTCTGCCTGGTGCGCTGCGGCAGGGGTCTCGAAAAAAAGCAGCTCCACCTCGTCGAAGAGGGGGGCCAGGGCTCGAACATTGGGCAGATAGTCCTGCGGGAGAATAAAACTGGTGGTGCCCAGGCGGAACGGAAAGCGGCCGCGCCAGGATCGCCCCAGGATTTTGGTGACGGGTGACATGGCCCGTAGGGTAGCCCAGGGTTGTAAAAACCTCAAGGGCCGGATCGATTCCCCGTGCACGGCAGCCCCGGGGCGGTTTACCGCCCGAATGCCTTGTGGTATATCGGCGGAACGGCAACGCGCCCCGAACCCGTCGCTACCGGCGCCCTCCTCCTGGAAAAACGAAACAGCCATGATCGCCATCTTTCGCAACTGGATCAACCGCTACCTGGCCAACCCCCAACTGGTGATTCTCGGCGTCCTGCTGCTGGTGGGGTTTGCCCTGGTCTTCTGGCTGGGCGAAATGCTCGTGCCCGTCTTTATCGCCGTGATGGTGGCCTACGTTCTGGACGGGCTGGTCTGCTGGCTCCAGCGCCACCGCACGCCGCGGCTGGCGGCAGTCTGCCTGGTGTTCGCCGGATTTCTGGCCCTGCTGATCCTGCTGCTGGTCTGGCTGCTGCCCCTGCTGTCGCGGCAGGTGGCCCAGTTCTTCCACGACCTGCCCACCATGCTGCGCTCGGGCCAGAAGCTGCTCCTGATGCTGCCCGAGCGCTATCCCGAGGCCGTCTCGGCAGGCCAGATCAACCGCTTTCTCGAGCACGTCAGCACCGCCATCTCCGGACTGGGCCAGGAGATGGTCAGCCTCTCGCTGGCTTCGGTGCGGGGCATCATCACCTTCTTTGTCTATCTGATCCTCGTGCCCCTGATGGTGTTCTTCTTTCTCAAAGACAAAAAGGCCATCCTGGACTGGATCCGCCACTACCTGCCCGAGGAGCGGGGGCTGGCGGCCCGGGTCTGGGAAGAGGTCAACCAGCAGATCGGCAACTACATCCGGGGTAAGATCTACGAGATCATGATCATCTGGGCCATCAGCTACGTGACGTTCCGCTTTCTCGATCTGCGCTTTACCATGCTGGTCTCGCTGTTCACCGGGCTGTCGGTCCTGGTCCCCTACGTCGGGGTCACGGTGATGACTTTTCCGGTCATGCTGGTGGCCTTTTTTCAGTGGGGCATCGGCAGGGAATTCTTCTATGCCGTCGGGGCCTACGGCATCATCCAGATCTTCGACGGCAACCTGCTGGCCCCTCTGCTGCTGTCTGAAGTGGTCAACCTGCACCCGGTGGCCATCATCGTCGCCGTTCTGGTCTTCGGCGGCCTGTGGGGCCTGTGGGGACTCTTTCTGGCCATCCCCCTGGCCACCCTCTTCCACGCCGTGGTCAAGGCCTGGTTCAGCACCCAGGCGCAATGCCCACCGTCCGCCGATGCGGCGCCGGCGCCTTGACCCCGACACGGGGCCGGACCGGCCCTTCATCCCCGGCTGCCGGCCCTCGCCTTCAAGGAGGATCCCATGCCCATACGCAAGCTGCTCCAGACCGCCCGGAAATTTGAAATCCAGATCTACCAGCGCCCCAAGGATCCCAAGCGCCTCGTCGAAACCCATGTGCCCTACAGCGGCTGGCCCCAGAAGCACCCGCTGGATGCCGACAAGATCCTGCTGGTGGCCGACCCTTTCAGCAGCAACACCTTCTACTACGAATTCGACGCCCGGGACATCGGCTATGTGCAGGACCTGCCCAGCATCGTGACCCTGGACGATCAGACCCTGCCCATGGTGCGCATCTGGATCCGCAAGGGGGCCGTGGGGATCCGCTGCACGCCTTTTCGCGTGGAGCCCTTCGAGGACGGGCGTTGAGCCTCTACCTGGCCAACATCCGCCCCAACGGCCGCCCCCACTGGGCGATCCGCGAGACCTTCGTCCGGGACGGCCGCCTGGCCAGCCGCGATCTGTTCGACCTGGGCCCCCACCCGGGCCGCTTCATCCGGTACCCGGGGGGCAACGCCTTCCATGTCAGCCAGGCGCTGGAGGCCGCGGTGCGTGCCCAGGGCGCACGGCCCGAAACCCACGAAATCGAGGACCTGCTGTGGCCCTTCGTCGATCCTCGGATCCGCCATGCGGTGGGCCATTTCCGGGAGCGCGCCCGGCGCCGGCCGGTCCCGCCGGCCCTGGGGGAAGCGCCCCCCCACGCTTTCGACCAGCGCCGCATGGCCTATCTGCGCTGCGGACCGACGGCTTCGGGACGCATCGGCCCGGTGCCCGAACGGCTGCTGCGCCCCTTGGCGGGAAAATCCCGCGACGCGCGCGAACAGCTCTTCCTCGCCATGGAGAACGACCTGCGCGCCGGCGAACGCAAGACCTACGTCTTTCAGGTCTTCGACCTGCAGCGGCACATGCCGGCCCCCTTCGGGCGCAGCGTCCCCCAATGGAGCAATGCACGGCAGCTGGACATCCATTTCGAAGCCGAGCTGTGCCGCCTGCAGGCGGACGAGGATTTTTGGAGCGGCATGGACCCGGGCACCCGCCTGAACCCCTACCTGATCCGTTACGCCATCATGTTCTTCGACGGCGACTTCGGGCCGCCCGGAATCCTGGAAGACCTGCTCCGGCAGTACCTGCACCATCGGCGGCATCTGCAGCGGCCCGAAGCCCCCAAAAGGGTCGGCCTGGAAGAGGCCAGCGCCGTCTTCGGCCTGCCGGTGGAAACCCTGAGGCGCAGCACCCGGCGGGACCTTCTGCGCCACTACCGGCGCGCCGCGCTGCGCCTGCACCCGGACCAGGGAGGAGACCCGGACCGCTTCGTGCGCCTTACCGAAGTCTACCAGGCCCTGCTGCGCCGCCGCGGCCCGCAAGGGACCTGAGGATCCGTTATGCTCAAGAAAGTCCTTGCCGTCGCGGGGGGGATCGTCCTTCTGGGGCTGGCCGTCATCGCGCTGGTCGTCCTCGGCTACGACTTCAACCACCTCAAGGCGCCGGCCGTCCGGGCGGTGGAACAGGCCACGGGCCGGCACCTGGCGCTGGATGGAAATGTCCGCGTGGCCCTGGGGCTTTCCCCGGCCCTGGTGATCGAGGAGGTGCGCCTGGCCAACGCCGCCTGGGGATCCCGGCCGGACATGCTCCAGCTACGGCGTGTGGAGGTGCAGGTGGCGTTGATCCCGCTGATTCGCGGCCGCATCGAAGTGAGGCGTTTCGTGCTCATCGAACCGCGGGTCTGGATCGAAACCGACGCCCGGGGGCGCTCGAACCTGGAGTTCACCCCGCCGGACGACACCGGCCCGTCTTCCTCCCGCCGCAGCCCGGGCACCTCCCTGGCGGGCCCTGCGGCCGCCGGCCTGACCTTTTACGACCTGCAGATTCGAAACGCCACCGTCAATTTTCAGGACGGCTCCAGCGGCCGGGTCCGCCAGTGCTTCGTCCGAGAGCTGCGTACCGCCATGGAAAACCGGCAAGGATTTTCTTCCCTGTCCGCTTCCGGCCAGGTGGACGGTGAGCCCTTCAGCCTGGACGGGCAGCTCGGCCCCCTGGAGGCCCTGCTGGACCCGGCGGTACCCTGGCCCCTGAAGCTCCAGGGCCGATTCGTGGATATCGACGCTCGCGTGGACGGGCGCATCCTGGACCCCCTGCGGCTTCAGGGCGTGGATCTGGCGGTGGCCGTCAAGGCGCCCGGGTTGTCCCGGGCGGCCGCCTTCGCCGGACGCTCCCTGCCCCTGGAGGCCCCCCTGGAGGCCCGTGGGCAGGTTGGCGACACGGGTCCCCGGACCTGGCGCGTCGCCGGATTCACCCTGACTTTGGGCGCCAGCGACCTGCAGGGCGAGCTGACCCTGGATCTTGCCGCACCGCGGCCCCGCCTGGAGGCCGAACTGGCCTCCCGCCTGCTCGATCTGCACCATCTTGCCGCCGTTCCAGCCGGGGCGGCCCCAATCCGGTCCCCCGGATCAGGGGCGCCGGCCGAACCGCATGCCGGCCGGGTCTTTTCCGAGGCCCCCATCCAGCTGCCGCTGGAACTTCTCGAAGCCTTGGATGCACGCATCTTGCTGCGCGCCCAACGCGTGATGCCCCCCGCCCCCGTGGAACTCCGGGGACTGGAAGCGACGGCGGACCTGGCGCAGGGGCGTCTGACCCTGGCCCCCTTCAGAGCCCAGGTCGCCAGCGGCACCCTGGAAGGCCGCCTGATTCTTTCCGCCGTTGCGGGACGCCCGGCGCTGCAGCTGTGGATCGAGGGCGACGGCCTCGACCTGGAGGCGAGTCTGGGGCGGTTTTGGGCTCCCCATCTCCTGGAAGGCAACGCCGACCTGTGGGCCGAGGTAAAGACCAGCGGCTCGTCGCCGGCGGCGCTCATGGCCGGACTGGACGGCCATGTCGGCCTGGCGGTGGCGCGCGGCCGGATCCCCCGGACCCTCCTGGACCGCATCGGCGCCGATATCGGCGCGAGCCTCCTGCGCATCCTGGATCCGGCGGCCAGGGGCGCGGTCGCCACCGACCTCAACTGCGCCGTGGCGCGCCTGGATCTTGGCGGCGGCATCGCCGATGCCACGGTGCTGGTGCTCGACACGGAGCGGATGACCCTCGTGGGCGAAGGGAAGGTGGACCTGAGAACCGAAGCGTTGGATCTGGCCCTCCGGCCGATCCCCAAGGAGGGGCTGGCCGTCGGCCGATTCGGGACCCTGGGCATGAGCCTCGGCGAGTTGACACGCACCTTGAGGCTGGGCGGGACCCTGGCCCGGCCCGCGCTGGCCCTCGACCCCTCCCGGGCTGTCCTGACCTTGGGCAAGGCCTTGGGCGGCGCGGCCCTGCTGGGACCGGCAGGGGTCGGTGCGGCCCTCTTCGGCAGTCGGCCGGCCGACCCGGATCCCTGTTCCGGGGCCATCGCGGCGGCCCGCACGGGCCGTGCCTCCTCGGTCCCCGAGCCAAAGCCTTCCGACCAGGCGCCGGTGCGCCAGCTCGAGCAGATCTTCCGCGGTCTGATGGGCCGCTGAGCGCCTTGCGGGGCCGCCCGCCGGGTGATCCCTCCTCGGGAGCCCCGCGAGGACCGGCCCGTCCCGCCGCCTGGGGTCGAACTTGGCCTGGGATCTTGATTTTTTCGCCATAGAATGCCTTGATAGGGATCATGCCGTCCCTGCAACACCATCTGGACCACCTGCGCGTCTTTTCCCGGGATCGATTGTGGCGGGCGCGCCTCGACCAACTGCCGCGGCATCATGCCCTGCTGCTGCGCCTGGCGCGCATCCTGCAGCTGGCCGCGCGCCGCTTCAGGCAGGACAACTGCCCCTTGCGGGCCTCGAGCCTGACCTTCTACACCCTGCTTTCGGTGGTGCCCACGGCCGCCATGGCCTTCGGGATCGCCAAGGGCTTCGGCTTCGAAAGGCTCCTGGAAGCCCAGCTTCTGGAGCATTTTCCCGGCCAGCGGGCCGTGGTGCTGCAGGTCGTGGATTTTGCCCGGGCCATGCTGGACAACACCCGGGGCGGGATGATCGCCGGAATCGGCGTGGCGGTCCTGTTCTGGTCGGTGATCAAGGTCCTGTCCCAGATCGAGGCGGCCTTCAACCGCATCTGGCAGGTGGCCGCGGCCCGCACCCCGGTACGCAAGCTCACCGACTACCTTTCCATCATGCTGGTCTGCCCCCTGCTGGTGATCATGTCCGGATCGGCCACTGTCTTCATCACCACCCAGATCCAGCAGATCACCGCACGCATCGCCCTGCTGGGGATGCTCAGCCCGCTTATCGCCCTGGGGCTCAAACTGATTCCCTACGTGCTGATCTGGATCCTGTTCACCTTCGTCTACCTGGCCATGCCCAACACCCGGGTGCGCCTCGGCGCCGCCCTGGTCGCGGGGATCTGTGCCGGCACGGCCTACCAGTTGACCCAGTGGGGCTACATCACTTTCCAGGTGGGGGTGGCGCGCCAGAACGCCATCTACGGCAGCTTTGCCGCCCTGCCCCTCTTTCTGGTCTGGCTTCAGCTGAGCTGGCTGATCGTGCTGGCCGGAGCCGAACTGGCCTTCGCCGTCCAGAACGTGTCGCGCTTCGAGGGAACCGAGGCCGCCGCCCGCCTCGACCCGCGCCAGAGCCAGCTCTTGCGCCTGGAGGCGGCCCAGCGGATCGTGAAGCGCTTCCACCAGGGAGGCCCGGCCTTCAATGCCGCGGCCCTGGCCGACGAACTGCGGCTGCCCCTGTCCCTGACCCGCCGTATCCTGGCGGACCTGGTGGACAGCGGGTGCTTCGTCTATCTGCAGGCCGAGGACCCCGCCCAGGCGGCCTGCCAGCCTTCCGGGGACGTCGGCCGCTATACCGTCTCGTCGATCCTGGACGCCCTGGAAAGGCGCGGTGATGCCCCTCTTCCCGGTCCCGGCACCCCGGTGCGCCGGATCCTGGACCAGGCTTTGGAAACCATGGCGGCCGGCCGCAGGCAAAGCCCGTCCAATCACCGCCTGGCCGACCTGCGGGATTCCCCCTCCTCGGGGCCGGACGCCCCGGCCTGAAATCCGCCGCCATGTTTCTGCCCACCACGCGAGATGAATGCCAGCGCCGGGGCTGGCATCGACTGGATGTGATCCTGGTCAGCGGCGATGCCTACATCGACTCTCCCTTTGCGGGAATCGCCGTGATCGGCAGGGTCCTGGAGGCCGAGGGATTCCGGGTCGGCGTCATCGCCCAGCCGGCCCTCGATGGCGGCGGCGACATTCTGCGCCTGGGAGAGCCGGAACTCTTCTGGGGGGTCAGCGCCGGGGCGGTGGATTCCATGGTGGCCAACTACACCGCCGGGATGCGCCGGCGGCGCCGGGACGACTACACCGCCGGGGGGGTCAACGACCGGCGCCCGGATCGGGCCGTCATCATTTATGCCAATCTGATCCGTCGCCATGCCGCCCTGAGACGGCCCATCGTGCTGGGGGGCATCGAGGCCAGTCTGCGGCGCATCAGCCACTACGACGCCTGGAGCGGCCGGGTACGCCGTTCCATCCTCTTCGATGCCCGGGGCGACTATCTGGTCTACGGCATGGGCGAAGCCACCGTCACGGCCCTGGCCCGCGCCCTGGCCGCGGGCCGGGCGCCCACCGGCATCCCCGGCCTCTGCTATGTGAGCACCACCAGACCCGAGGGATGCGACGCACTGCCCTCCCATGCCGCCGTGGTCCGGGATCCCGGAGCCCTGACCCGCTCCTTCCGGATGTTCCAGGGCAGCACCAGACCCGGCGTCACCCGGGGATTGTGCCAGCTTCAGGATACGCGCTACCTGGTCTGCAATCCGCCCCCGCCGCCCCCTTCCGGCGCCGACCTGGACGCCATCCACGACCTGGATTTCGAGGTGGACGCCCACCCGGGCGAGCAGGCGCGCGGACCGGTGCGGGCCCTGGACACCATCCGTTTTTCACTGGCCAGCCACCGGGGCTGCTTCGGCGGCTGCGCCTTTTGCGCCATCGCCGTGCACCAGGGCCCGGTGATCGTCAGCCGCAGCGCGGCCTCCCTGGAGGCCGAGGCCCGCCGCCTGAGCCGCCGTGCCGGCTTTCGCGGAATCCTCAGCGACGTGGGCGGCCCCACGGCCAACATGTACGCCATGGGGTGCGGCCGCCCGGGCCAGGCCGGGGCCTGCCGGCGGACCAGCTGCCTGTATCCGCGGGTCTGCCCCCACCTGAAAACCGACCACGGCCCCCAGCTGGCCCTTCTGGAACGGCTGGGCGGGTTGCCCGCCATCCGCCGCGTCTTTGTCGCCTCCGGCCTGCGCCACGATCTGGTTCTGGCCGACCGGCGCAATGGATCGGCGTATCTGCGCCGGCTGGTGGCCCAGCATGTCTCCGGCCAGCTCAAGATCGCCCCGGAGCACGTGGTGCCCGAGGTCCTGCAATGCATGCGCAAACCCGCACCCGAGGTTCTGGAAGCCTTCCTGGAGCTCTTCCTGGAGACGGCCCCGGCCCGCGCCGGCCGCTGTTTTCTGACCTACTACTTCATGGCGGCCCATCCCGGATGCCGCCAGCAGGACATGCAGGCCCTGCGACGCTTCGCCAGCCGGCGGCTGCGATCGAGGCCCGAACAGGTCCAGATCTTCACCCCCACTCCCGGCACGCGCGCCACTCTGATCTACGCCACCGGCCAGGATCCGGACTCGGGCGCACCGGTCTTCGTGGAACGGGGGCTCAAGGCGCGGGTGGCCCAGAAAACCATCCTGGTGGCGCCCCGCAGCGCGGGCACATCGAATGGGCCTTGACAGGGACCCGTGGATCCATCATTGGATGAGCCCATGGCACGTCACCCCATCGCTGCGATCCGGCCGGCGGCGGCCCTTGGGCCCTGGGGCGGTGCGGCGGCCCGTCCACCCTTGCCTCCTGTGGAAACCGAAACCCTGCGCCGGCGATTCAACCCCTTGACGGCCTGGCCGCGGCCAACTCCAGCGGCTGAAACCCTCCATGTTCGACTATCAGCGGCATGCCCGCTACTTCGCCCAGGCCAACCCCGGTCTGGTGGACCTGGCCGAGGCCGAGCTGCGCGAGCTTGGTGCCCGCCAGACCCGCGCCCTCGGCAGCGGGGTGGATTTCGAGGCCGACCCGTCCGGGCTTTACCGCATCAACCACCAGGCACGCCTGGTTTCCCGGGTTCTGGCGCCGCTGGCACGGTTCGAATGTCCGGGCCCCGATGATCTCTACGCCCACTGCCGGGCCCTGCCCTGGGAGACGCTTTTCAACCTCCAGCAGACCTTCGCCGTGTTTGCCAATGTGCGCCCCGACGAAGCCTTTCGCCATTCGGGATTCGCCGCGCTGCGGCTCAAGGACGCGGTGGCGGACCGCTTTCGCGACCGCTTCGGCCGACGGCCCGACGTCGACCCCAGGCGCCCCGACCTGTGGATCGGCCTGCATGTGGAGGACAAGCAGGCCACCGTCAGCCTCGACACCTCGGGTGGCCCGCTTCACCGGCGCGGCTACCGGGGCATGCCGGCCGAGGCGCCGATCCAGGAGACCCTGGCGGCGGCCATGGTGCGCCTTTCCGGATGGCAGGGCGAGCGGCGGCTGATCGACCCCCTCTGCGGCAGTGGCACCCTGGTCTGCGAAGCGCTCATGGCCGCCTGCCGCATCCCGGCCGCCTACCGCCGCCGCCGCTTCGGTTTTGCATTTTTGCCCGACTATGATAACAGGCTCTGGTCCGAGGTGCGCCGCCAGGCCGAGGCCCGGATCGGTCCCCTGCCCCGCAACCGGATTCTGGCCGCCGACCTGGATCCGCGGGCCGTGGCCGCCGCCCGGGGCAACCTGGCCCGGCTGCCCAACGGCGCCGACGTGCCGGTGCGCCGCCGGGACCTGTTCGACTGGCCGGAATTGGCGGACTGCGTAATCCTGTGCAATCCGCCCTACGGTATCCGCCTGGCCCGCCAGGCCGATCTGGGGGACTGGTACCGGCGCCTGGGCGATTTTCTCAAACGGCGTGCCAAGGGATCCACGGCCCTAATCTACTTCGGAGACCGCAGCTTCATCAAGCACATCGGGCTTCGGCCGTCATGGAAACGGCCGCTGCCCAGCGGCGGCCTGGACGGCCGCCTGGCCCGCTACGACTTGTACTGACAACCGGATCGCTTCGAGAAGGCCCAGCCCATGCCCGCATCCACCGTCCCCGCCCCGTCCCAGGCCGCCGTCCGGCGTATCGGGGTCCTCTCCGACACCCACGGCCATCTGCCCGCCGAAGTGGTCCTGGCCTTTGCCGGGGTCGACCTGATCCTGCACGCCGGGGATTTGGACACGCCCGAGGTGCTGGCCCGGCTGCGGCAGATCGCTCCGGTGGTGGCGGTGCGCGGCAACATGGACCGCGGTCCCTGGGCCCGGAGGCTGTCGCCGGCCGAAACCATCGGCTGTGGCGAGATCGACATCTACATGTGCCACATCCTTCACGACATGGACCTGGATCCGGTGGCCGCGGGATTCGCGGTGGTGATCAGCGGCCACACCCACCGGCGTACCATGCAGCAGCGCAATGGGATTCTCTTTTTGAATCCGGGCAGTGCGTCGATGCCCCGGGGCGCCGACCCGCCTTCCGTGGCCCTGCTGACCGTTTCCGGAGCCCGCATCGCAGCGCGCTTCGTGGACCTCGAGGCGACCGCAGGCCCTGCATGAACCACCCGCATGGCCTACCCGACGACGATTTCAGGGGCCATCGGCCGCCTCCCCGGGCGAAGCGGCCGGTTCAGGGCGCCAAGAAACAAGACCCGCATCGGGCCTAAGAAAAATTGCAAGGAGGAAAAAGGGCATGGGGGGACTCTTCGGCGTCGTGGCGCAGCAGGACTGCGTCAGCGACGTGTTTTACGGCACCGATTACCATTCACACCTGGGCACCCGGCGCGGCGGCATGGCCGTCACCGGCGGCAAGGGGTTCCAGCGTTCGATTCACAGCATCGAGAACAGCTATTTTCGCACCAAGTTCGAGCCCGACCTTGAAAAGTTCAAGGGCCACATGGGCATCGGTGTGATCAGCGACACCGATGCCCAGCCTCTGGTGATCGGATCCCATCTGGGCCCTTTCGCCCTGGCCACGGTGGCCAAGATCAACAACTTGGCCGAACTGACCGCCGGGGCCTTCCACCGCCGGGTGCACTTCACCGAAACGGCCGGCGGCGAACCGACCCCCACCGAGGTGGTGGCCATGCTCATCACCCAGCAGGAGAGCTTCGAGGCCGGCATCGCCTACGCCCAGGAGCAGATCCAGGGCAGCTGCAGCCTGGTGCTGCTCACCGAGAAGGGGCTCTACGCGGCCCGCGACCGGCTGGGGCGCACCCCCCTGGTCGTCGGCCGGCGCAACGGGGCCGTGGCCGTGGCCTCGGAGACGGCTTCCTTTCCCAACCTGGGTTTCGAGACCCGGCGCGATCTGGGGCCGGGGGAAATCGTCTTCGCCGATGCCGACGGCGAGGAAACCCGCCGCCCGCCGGGCCGGCGGATGCAGATCTGCACCTTTCTGTGGGTCTACTACGGATATCCCGCATCAAGCTACGAACAGATCAATGTCGAGACGGTGCGCTACCGCTGCGGCGGCTACCTGGCGGCGGCGGACCCGGTGACCCCGGACGCGGTGGCCGGCATCCCCGACTCGGGTATCGGCCATGCCCTGGGCTATACCCGTGCCAGGACGATCCCCTATGTGCGACCCTTCGTCAAGTACACCCCCACCTGGCCGCGCAGCTTCATGCCCCAGCGCCAGGAGTGGCGCGACCTGGTGGCCCGCATGAAGCTGATTCCGATCCGCTCCCTGATTCGGGACCAGCGCCTGCTCTTCTGCGACGACTCCATCGTGCGCGGCACCCAGCTCAAGGACACGGTGCAGCTGCTCTTCGATGCCGGAGCCCGGGAAGTGCACATGCGCATCGCCTGCCCGGCCCTGATCCACCCTTGCGCCTTTCTGAACTTTTCCGCCTCCCGATCCACCCTGGACCTGGCCAGCCGCCGGGCCATCGCCGAACTGGAGCCCGACGGCGCCGAAGCCCACCTGGCCGAATACGCCGCGGCCGGCTCACCGCGCCACCAGGCCATGGTGGACGCCATCCGCCGCCGGCTGCGCCTCACCTCCCTGGCCTACCAGGAAATACGCAACCTGGTGGCCGCCGTGGGGCTGGAAAAGGAGAAGCTCTGCACCCACTGCTGGGACGCCAGCAGCTATTTCTGAGTCCATGTCCCAGAGGACGCCGCTCATGACCGCCGGACCTCGACGGCCCTCTTGCTTCTGGCTTGGGGCCACCGCCATCCTGCTGATCTTCACGGCGCTGCTGGCAGTGCGCCTCGGCATCTGGCACGGCCAGACCGCGGGGACTGCACCGCCGGCCGCCCCGCTCCAGGCCGAGGCTCAGGACGCCTGGATGGCCATCTATCAAGACGCGGATCAGATCGGCTATTCCCACCGGCGTTTCCAACCCACGGCCGAAGGGTTTCGCCTGGCCGACGACACCTTCATGCGCGTCAACGCCATGGGGATGATCCAGGAGGTCCGCCTGCGCACCGTGGCACGCCTGCGCCAGGACATGAGTCTGGCCGCCTTCGACTTCCGCCTGCGCTCGGGCCGCTTCGCCTTCGAGGCCCAGGGGACGGTCGAGGGCTCCACCCTGCGGGTCACGGTGGATCGGCGCAAATCGGAAATCGCTCTTGATGGCCCCATCCATCTGGCCTCGGGAATCCTCAACGGACTGCGCTTCGACACTCCCGAGACCCGAGCACCGCGGACGTTCCAGGTTTTCGATCCCACCACGTTGAGCCGGCGGCCGTTTACGCTGACACCTCTGGCCGAAGAGACCATCGTGGTGATGGGCCAGCCCACGGCGACGCACAAGCTCAAAATCGAATTTGCCGGCGCCACCGGTCTGGCCTGGATCGACCACCACGGCCGGGTGGTCCGGGAAAAGGGTCTGATGGGCATCGAACTCCATCGCAGCACCCGGGAAGAGACCCTGGCCGGCGTGAGCGCGCATCCGGGCACCGATCTGACCGACCTGGCGTCCGTGCCCGTCGACCAGACCATCGACGCGCCCGAGGCCCTTGACCGGCTGCAACTGCGCGTGGCGGGCCTGGAGGTCACCGCCGAAGGGAAAACCCCCTTCCCCCACATCGACGGCCGCCAGACGTTCGCCGACGGGCTGCTCACGGTAACGCGCGAAGCGGTGCCGGACCCGGTGGTCTTCGCCATCGGCGACCAGGCCCGCTATCTGGAGCCTTCTGCCCTGATCCAGAGCGAAGATCCCCGGATCCGGGCCGCGGCGGCGGGCGTCGTCGCGGACACGGATCATCCGGCCGCCCGGGCGCGCCAGCTCGTGGCCTGGGTTTACGCCAGCCTGGAAAAGCGGCCGGTGCTATCGGTGCCCAGCGCCGTCGAGGTGCTCGAGCGGCGCATGGGCGACTGCAACGAACACGCCGTCCTGCTGGCGGCCCTGTGCCGCGCCGCCGGGATTCCGGCCCGCATCGAGGCCGGGCTGGTATACCAGCGCGGCGCGTTTTACTACCACGCCTGGAACAGCGTCTGGCTCGGTCGATGGGTCACGGCGGACGCGCTCATGAATCAATTGCCCGCCGACGTCACGCACCTGAGCCTGGCCGGCGGCGAATTGGCCGAAGCCGTCGACCTGATAAGCGTGATCGGCCGCATCCGGCTGGCGGTGGTGGACAGGCGATGATCGAACTGCACCAGCTCACCAAGCGCTTCCATCACACCACGGTGGTGGACCGCATCGATCTGGCGGTGCCGGCCGGCGAGGTGTTCGGCTTCATCGGGCCCAACGGGGCCGGCAAGACGACCACCATCCGCATGATGGGCGGCCTGCTGGCGCCCACGGCCGG
>CALJLV010000081.1 GCA_937982505.1 uncultured Desulfobacteraceae bacterium
GATTGACTGACGTGACTGGAGTTCAGACGTGTGCTCTTCCGATCTGGCGTGGCCCGGCCCCACTGGTTCGCCAGCGTGCCACGGATCTACGAAAAGATCTACGCCAAGGTCATCAGCGGGGCCGAAGCCAAGGGCGGCGCGGCCCTCAAAATCTTCCGCTGGGCTATGGCCGTGGGCCTCGCCGTGGGCGAATGCAAGTTGGCCAGACGGCCCGTGCCCGCCCTGCTGGGGCTCAAGTACAAGGTGGCCGACCGCCTGATTTTCTCCAAGATCCGTGCCGTTCTGGGGGGCCGGGTGCGCTGGTGCATCAGCGGGGCGGCGCCCCTCAATCCGGAAATCGGCAAGTTTTTCCATGCCGCCGGAATCCTCATCGTGGAAGGGTTGGGCATGACCGAAAACACCTCCTTTTCCAACCTCAACCGCTACCGCAATTATCGTTTCGGATGGGTGGGCCAGCCCGGACCGGGGATCGAGCAGAAACTCGGCCCGGATGGAGAGGTTCTTTTTCGCGGCCGCAACGTGATGAAGGAATACTACAAGATGCCGGCCGAGACGGCCGAAACCTTCACCGACGATGGGTGGCTGCGCACCGGCGACATCGGCGAGATCGACGCGCAGCATTTTTTGCGCATCACCGGCCGCAAAAAGGAATTGATCATCACGGCGGGGGGCAAGAACATCGCCCCGGCGGCCATCGAGGGGGTCATCGCCACCAGCAAGTACATCAACCAGATCTGTGTCATCGGCGACCGGCGCAAGTACCTCACGGCCCTGGTCTCCCTGGACCCCGAAACCGTTCAGGACTGGGCCCGGTCCGAGAAGATCCCCTTCCGCAGCATGGAAGAACTCATCGTCCATCCCCGGGTCCAGGCCCTCATTGAGGCCGAGGTGGCCGAGAAGAACAAGGCCTTCGCCTCCTTCGAAAGCATCAAGAAGGTGACCATTACTCCGGAATTCACCATTGAAAACGGGCTCTTGACACCTACCCTGAAGCTGAAGAAAACCCAGATCATGGATCACTACCAGGCGCGCATCGACGGGATGTACCCGCCGGGCTGACAACCCTCGGGCCCCGCTCGATCGCCGGACAAGAAGATACGCCTGCCCATCGGGAACGCGCCCGGGTCGGATCTCTGACCCGGGCGCGGATTTTCGGTGGCGGCATCCTGCAAATGCAATCGTTTTTTTACCGCCTTGGCTTTTACCCCACCCCTCTCGGTGCCGGTTCGGACCGCACCGAGACCATCCCGGGATGACCAAAAATGAACTTTTCCACCCTCGGGCTCGCCGAGCCCCTCCAGCAGGCCTTGAACCGCCTGGGCTTTGATCGGCCAACCCCGATTCAAGCCCGCGCCCTTCCCCTTTTGCTCAGCGGCCCAAGCGATTTCATCGGCCTTGCCCAGACCGGCACCGGCAAGACCGCCGCCTATGGCCTGCCGCTGCTGCAGCGGATCGAAGGCCGCAGTTTCCATCCCCAGACCCTGGTGCTTTGCCCGACCCGGGAACTTTGCCGGCAGATCAGCGACGATCTGGGCCAGTTGGCGCACTTTCTGCCCGGGGTTCGGATCGCCGCGGTTTACGGAGGGGCCGGCATCGCCGAACAGATCCGCCGGCTCAGGGACGGCGCCCAGGTGGTGGTGGCCACTCCGGGCCGGGCCCTGGATCTGATGGAGCGGGGCGTTCTTTGCTTGAAGCAAGTGCGTCTGGCGGTCCTGGACGAAGCCGATGAAATGCTGCGCATGGGCTTCAGGGAAGACCTGGACCGCATCCTGGCCGGTCTGCCGGCCGGGCGGTGCATATGGCTCTTTTCGGCCACCATGGCCCCGGCGGTGGCCGCCGTGGCCCAGACTTACCTGAACAACCCGGCCCGAGTGGTGGTGGACGGCCCTGCAGGGGGCCCGGCGGGCATGGCACACCGCTGCTACTGCATGGCAGAACACCACCGCTATGAGGCCTTGTGCCGCCTGATCCACCAGGAATCCGGGATCCGGGCCCTGATTTTCTGCCGCACCCGGGCCGAGGCCCAGACCCTGGCGGACCGGCTGGCGGCCGAAGGCCAGGGGGCCGAAGCCCTCCACGGCGATCTGGCCCAAAACCAGCGCGACGCGGTCATGGCCCGCTTTCGTTCCGGAGTCCTGTCCCTGCTGGTGGCCACCGACGTGGCGGCCCGGGGCCTGGACATCGACGAGATCACCCATGTGATTCACTATCAACTGCCCGATGATCCCCAGACCTACACCCACCGCAGCGGCCGAACAGCCCGCGCCGGCCGCGCCGGGATTTCCCTCGTGCTGGCGACTCCGAAAGAAAAATGGCGTCTGGCGGTGATGGAAAACCGGCTGCGACTGCGCTTCGAACCCCACCCCCTGCCCACTATCCAAACCGTGCTGCGCCAGCGTCTGGGTGCGCGGCTGCAGGATCTGGCGGCCAGGCCGTTGAACCCTGCCCGCCAGGAAGCCTTGATGCCGGTGGCCCTCGAGGCCCTGGAAGGGCTGGACCGCGAGGCGATCATCCGCCGCCTGGTGGCCGCCGAATGCGACCGGCTGCCACGGATCGGGGACGTCGAAGATGACATCAACGCCCGATCTGCCACTCCCATCCGGCCATCCGCCGGAAAAAAGGCCAGCGCCGCCCGAAAAGGTCGATCCCTGCCCCGGCAACGGACTCCGGTGCCACAGGTTCAACATTTTTGCATCGAACTGGGTGCGTCGGGGCCCATCAACGCCGGGGCCGTGGTGCGGTGCATCTGCGACGCCGCCGGAATTCACTCCCGCTCGATCGGCGCCATCCGCCTGGCCCGGGCCCAGGCCTTTTTCGAGGTTCACGACCAGGTTGCGGACCGGGTGCAGCGCATGGCCCACAAGGTCCGCCTGGATGGGCGATCCGTCCTGGTGCGCCCCGTCAAAGCGGCCGCCCCGGGCGGGTTGAAACGCCCCCCGGCCTCACGGGCGGCCTGATCTTGCTCAGGGATTGGCGTGGTGCCGCCGATGGCGCAGGTAGAGGATCTGACCCGCCTTGGTAAGGGGGATGACATGAACGCGATAGTAATCGCGTACCGCCTCCGGATCGATGACCTGGCGCAGCCGTGGATCCACCGAGGCCTGGAGGGCGGTGGTCTTTTGCGCCACCCGGGCCAGGATGCGCGCCTCCACCTCGGGCCGGGTCAGCAGATCCATCAGTGGGTGCGGATCGTCTCCGGCCAGGGCGCCGTCGTAAAGCTCCGGAGCCGAACGGTACTTGCTCTCGGCCACGTAGAGGCTGCCGTAGTGGATGCGCCGTGCGATGGCCTGGACCGCGTAGACATCGTGCTCGACGCTCGACCCGTACTGACCGTCGTCTCCGTCCCGGCAGATCCTGGCCACCAGCCCCAGGTAGCTCTCCAGGATGTGGGCGCTCAGATTGACCCGGTCCCAATCGTCGATCCGCAGGCAGTGTGGCGGCAGCTGTACCCGCCGCCCGGGGGCGGGCAGACCGCGGTTGAAAGGGCGCTCCTCCGGGGCACAGAACCTGCCGAAACGGGCGTCCATCCGCTCCTGGCAGCGCAGCCGCAGGGCAAAGAGGCTCAAGTCCGGCTCCCCTCCGAAACCGCTCTCGCCGGGCCGATAGACCCTCGGGTTGTAACGGAACTGGGCCCTATCGATGAGCCGCAAAATGATGGTCTCTTCCAGGCTTTCCAGATCAGCGGCGATCTGGGCCAGATCGGGTGCCGTCATGAAAGGGGGTTCTCCGGCAGCGCGTGATGCCAGTTTATCCGGGCAGCGGAATTCACCGGCAACGGTTTTAAAAACCTCTCGCCAGACACGGCCGTGCGAGTCGGCCCGGGGGCAAGAACCGCATAGCGACGCGTCAAGGCGTTACCCACTTTGACCTCTGCGCCCTCGGCCTCCCGGCATGAGGTTTCCTTTTTTAGGCGGCACGCGCCCAGGCCGCGATGGCGCGAATATCGGCCGGGCTGGTGCGGCAGCATCCACCGATGAGGCGCGCCCCGGCCTCGTGCCAGGCGCGGGCCAGGTCAGCGAAACCGGAAGCGGCGCCCTCTCCCCGCCATCCCCGCATGGCCGCATCGTAGACCTCTCCGGAATTAGGGTAAACCACGATGGGTTTTGTCGTGGCCCCGCCGATGACCCGGATCAGATCGGGGATGAACCGGGGCGCGGTGCAGTTGATTCCCACCGCCGCCACCTGGGGTTGATCGTCGAGCCAGGCGGCGCATTGGGCCAGCGGTTCTCCGTGACAGGTATGGCGCCCATCCCGGGCGCTGAAGCTGAACCAGGCCCAGGTTCCGGGAAATTCGGCCAGGAGCCGGGCCAAGGCACGGGCCTCCAGGAGACAAGGAAGGGTCTCACAAGCCAGCAGGTCGGCCCCGGCCGCTACCAGGGCCGCCATGCGCGGCCGGTGAAAATCCATCAGTTCGGCCTCGTCCAGGCCGTAGTCGCCGCGATATTCCGACCCGTCGGCCAGCACCGCGCCGTAAGGTCCAACCGATGCCGCCACCAGAGGACGCGGCCTTCCCGCGCGGCGGCGCGGCTCCGCCCAGAAGGCGTCACGGGCCTCGGCGGCCAGGGTTACCGACCGCTGGATGACCTCGATGGCCTGCTCTCGGCTCAAGCCCCGGCGTTTCAATCCGGTCACCGAGGCCTGGTAGCTGGCGCTGATGGCGCAGTCCGCCCCGGCGGCGAAATAGTCGGCGTGGACCTGCCGGATGACTTCCGGTGCTTCGATCAGGACCCGGGCCGACCAGAGCGGATCGTTCAAATCACAGCCGCGCCGTTCCAGCTCGGTGGCCAGGGCCCCGTCCAGGATCATCAGGCGATGGTCGGCGAGGATGGCGGCCACCGGATCGGCATCTTGAGCGCCAGGGGCCAAGGACTCGACGTTGCCCGTCATGGTCAAACCTCCGCGACGCCGGCGCCGTGGCTGCCGCTTCGCATGGATGGTCGATGATCAGGAATTGATGACCTCTTGCACCAGCAGGGCCGTATAGGCCGCGTAGGCCGCCAGCAGGGCCGCCCCCTCGAAGCGGTTGATGCGCCCGCCGTTGCCGCGGAAGCCGTACCCGAAGACGAACAGCGCCACGGTCAAGGCCCCCATCACCGAGACATCTCTGAGCAGCACTTCGGGGCCGACGGCCAGCGGCCGGATGGCGGCGGCCATCCCCACCACGGCCAGGGTGTTGAACAGATTGGAGCCGATGATGTTGCCCACGGCGATGTCGTGCTCTTTTTTATGCGCGGCGATCACCGAGGAAGCCAGTTCGGGAAGGGACGTGCCCACGGCCACGATGGTCAGGCCCACCATCAGATCGCTCACCCCGAACCCTTGGGCGATTTTCACCGCTCCCCAGACCAGGATCCGCGAACTGACGATCAGAAGGATCAAGCCGACCACCAGCCAGCACGTCGCGCGGCCGATGGGCATGGTGTGCAGCGCCACCTCCCGGGCGACCTGACCACCCAGAGGGTCGACCTTTGCGCCGAGCCCCTGATAGACGGCCCAGGCCACCAGCCCGGCAAACACGCCCAGCAATGCCAGCGCGTCCAGGCGCGAGACGGCACCATCGCGAAGCTGCCAGGCCGCCAGGAGCGTGGCGGCGGTGAGCACGGGCAATTCCAGGCGCAGCACCCGCGATTGAACGCCGATGGGGCCGATGAGGGCCGTGATCCCCAGGATCAGCGCGATGTTGGTGATGTTCGAACCGTAGGCGTTGCCCAGGGCGATGCCCGGATTGCCCTGGACGGCGGCCAGGGCCGAAACCACCAGTTCCGGCGCGGAAGTGCCGAAGCCCACCACAAGCATCCCGATGAGCAGCGGCGGCATCCTGAAATGACGCGCCAGTGCGGCGGAACCGGCAACGAAACGATCAGCGCTCCAGACCAGCAGCGCCAGGCCGATGCCGACTGCCACGCATGCCAGTGTCATCTTTCCGTCTCCCCGGGGAAAAAAGGCCCGCGCGAGAATGCCGGGCTTCCCTGCCGATCGGATGCGGCCATTCTCATCCTCAAGGTCGATTCTTATGACGCCGCGGGGTTTCCCTGTCAAGCCTGGCGGTAAAGCGGGCACCGACTTGTCCATGCCAGGCACCGCCTGCCCATTGGTGAAAATCTTTTTCGGACTCTAAAATACCTCTTTACAATATGGAAAAAGCCGGGTTACTTGCCGGCTGCACCGCCACCGCGTGCACAAGCATCCAAAATGTTACTGGACAACCCCAAAGGGCGAGGAACTGCTGGCTGC
>CALJLV010000082.1 GCA_937982505.1 uncultured Desulfobacteraceae bacterium
CCCAGATCGAGAAGGCGCGGGCCGTCGCCGCTCTGGGCCCCGGGGGCCAGGCCGGCGAGGTCGAAGACGGCCAACCGGACATCGCCGCCGTCGATGACCGGATCCGCGGAGAGGTAATAGGCCGCCGTGAAGGGGCCGGCGGCCTGGTCGCCGGTATTGGCCACCACGGCACTGACCTGGAGGCCGGCTTGGCTGATCCGGGGATCGGCCACCGTCAGGCCGGCCGCCGTGAGATTGGACCCGGCCAGGTCCGGGACCGCCGCGCTCACCGTATAGGCCGGGGCCCCGCTCAGGCCGCGCACCATCAGGTAGTAGGCGCCGCCGTCCAGACCGTCGAGGGCGATGCGGTAAACCCCCTGGCCCGCCGCGACCGCCTGGGCCGCCGGAGACAGGTCCTCGTGGTAGAGGCCCGCCAGGAGATCTCCGGCGGCGGGGTCGAAGGCGATGGTGATGGCATGTTCGGACCCGGCCGGCCCGCTGAGACGGATCAGGGTCAGATCCTGGTCGTAGACGCTGTGCAGGTTGCGCGGCGGCAGGGTCTGGGTGCCGCGCAGCACGCCGGCGTCCACAGAGCCGTTCTGATGCTCGACCTCCTCCAGGGCGTCGGGGGCCCGGGCCAGGAGGATGGTCGTGCTAAAGGTGTTGTCGCTTTCGTTGAGTTCGGCCACCGCGCCGGCGGCGTCCACCACGGCCGTCACGGTCACCGGGACGCCGGGAGCCAGGTCCGGCACGCGGATGGGGATCTCGACTTCGAGGGTCTGGCCGGCGCCCAGGACCGCCACGGTGAACGGTGCGGTCAGCAGGGAATGGGCGGTGCCCTGATGGGTCAGGGTCAGGTCGACCTGGAAGGCGCGGGCGGTGGCCGACCCGTGGTTGCTCAAGAGGACCCGGGCGCTGCGGGCGGTGCCGGGAATCAGTTCGTACCCCGAGGCGAGCGTCACGCCGGCCACGGTCAGGTTGGCCCCGGTGCGCGGGGCGCTCTCCAAGACCAGGGAGTAGTCGAAACCCGCCTCCCCGTCCGGCCGGATCACCACCAGGTATTCTCCCGGGGCCAGGCCCTGGAGCTCGAGACGCGCCAGGCCGGTGGCCGCGTCGACCGGGGCCTGCACCCGAATCGATCCGTTTTCATCGGCCAGGAAGAGGGCCACCGGCCCGATCCCCTGGCGCCGCACCGTGACGGCGTCCTGGGCCGTGCCGGTTTCGGGGAGCTGGAAACGGAACAGGTCCACGTCGCGGGTCGAGGCCAGGTTGAGCCCCGTGATGGTGCGCGGCGCGGTCAGACCGCCCAGGTGGGGGGCGCTGAACAGATTGCCGTTGTCCTCGTAGACATCCGGCCGGAGGGCGACCTCCAGGGACCAGACGGCCTGGTTGTCGCCGCGGTAGGCCTCGGCCACCAGCTCCCGCCGATCGACCATGGCGCCGATGGTGATCGGTCCCAGGGCCGTGGGCGGCAGGGTGCCGCTAAAGACCCCGGTCCAGGTCTCCCCGGGGGCCAGGGCCGGAATGGCGAAGGCCGGGACCAGCAGCCCGTCGCCCGAGTCGAGGAGGGCGTCGCGGCTCCAGACCAGAACTCCTTCGGTGGCCGGGCTGGGTGCGCCGCCGGCATTGATGACGGTGACGGTGTATTCCAGGGCCGTGGCGGGGAGCACCTCCAGGGGGGCGCCGGCCGCCGCCAGATCCACCACCAGGGCCGGCGCCGGGCTTTGCGGCGCCTGGATCTCCAGATCGTAGCCGATCCCCAGCCCCTCGTCGCCGGAAAGGGCCAGGACATAGATCCCGGGCCCCAGATCCGCCAGGGACACCGTGCCGGTGCCCTCGTCGCTGAAGGTCATCTCGCCTACGGCCTCGCCGGCGGCGTTGAACAGGGTCCCGGAAACCGCCGGGTTGGCGCCGTCGAAGACGACCCGGATCCGGTCGCCGGCGCCGCCCGTTGCGATGGTGCGCAGCCGGTAGTAGTCCCGATCGTAGCGATCCTGCAGGCTCAGGGAGGGTTCGCTGCGGGTCCCGGCCACGACGCCCAGATCCGCGGGGCTGGCGAAGCTGTTGTTGCCGACGACCTCGTCATCCACGCTCATGGCCTGTCTGGCCGTCACTTCCGGCGGGAAGACCTCGTAGGGCCCCACGAAAATGTTGGCGGTATTGAAGATCACCTTTTCGTAGACATCCTGGGTGAAGAACTCCCACAGCTCGTAGGTCTGCACCTTGATGGCGATCTTCATGGGGAATTCCACCGTCGGCCCGCTCAGCGGATCGGTGAGCAGGGGCCAGGTGAGGGCCACGCCGATGCCGGCCTCGGCCGCGCCGATCAGCCCGGCGGCGCCGAAGGCGAAGCGGGCGTTGCCGTAAGCCTTGGCCACCCCTTCGACGGTGAATTTCAACTCCTGCCCCATACTCTTGAGGTCGTTGTTGTCGGCCTTCAACCCGGTGGTGGCCTCCACCTTGACCTGCCCGCCCAGTTCGACCCCCACTTCGAACTGCACCAGGGCCCCGATGGGCGGGAAGTTGTAGGGGAACTTCCACATGTAGGACTTCTGGGCGGTGAGGGTGACCGAGATCTCCCCCTTGAGCAGGTTCAAATCCCGATCGATGACGAAGGGATCGGCCGCAATGCCCAGGACGTAGGCGGTTTCGTCCTGGCGCTGGCCCGTTTTTTCGTCCCAGCCCGCGCTCTTGAAGGAAAAGTCCTCGTTTTCCTGGCTCTTGAGATAGTCGAAGAGTCCCAGGGCCGGATTCTTGGCCATGAAGGATTTCACCTTGCCGACAAAGTCGCTGATGGAGCTGACCTTGATCTCGTACTTGGGCACCCCGATGGCGTTGAGCAGGGCCTGGGCCGGCAGGTTGAGATGAAAGACGCTGTAGCCGAGGAAGTCGAGCCAGAGGGTGGGCCCGGCATCCTGGTAGACGACTTGGCTTTCCAGATCGAAGGCGAAGTGGAGGTGGGTCCCCCAGCGCAGCCCGCTGTTCATCCCGCCTACGATTAGGGCGCTGTCCGGAATCGGCTGCTCCCAGGTCTTGATGAAGTTGATCGCCTCGATCCAGTAGGCGTTGATCTTCTCGTTCCAGGAGACCTTGCGGATCTCGTCCGGGCTGGACGCGTTCTGGGCCGGATCGAGCCACTCGGGCATTTCGAAGGTGCGGATCACGTAGGTGCCTTGCACGGCCACCTGCTCCCCGTTGATCACCTTGAAGGTGATGGGGGTGTTGTCCGGAATTCCGCCCATGTCCAGGGTGAAGCGGAAGAGGGTGTCGGTCACCCGGGTCAGATCCAGTTCCCGGTTGCCCAGCAGGACCTGGACCACCGTGCCGCCGGTGAGCAGTTCGGGCTTGAAGCGCAGCTCGAACTCGTTGTTCAGCGCCACGTTGCGGATGTAGCGGCCGAATTCGAAGTCCAGCGGATTGGGGTCGAACCGCGCGCTGAGCATGGCCGTGCGGATCTGGAAGTGGGTGGCGTTGTTGGTCTCGCGGTACTCGACGAAGTGCTCGGCACTGTCCAGGTGGGCCACGTACCAGGTGGTCTGGCGCGCCGGCAGCCCCTGGATATAGGGCAGGTCCACGCTATGGGTGCCGGGGCTCAGGTAGGCCCGGTCGCGCAGGGTCCAGGTATGGAGCAGTTGTTTGACCGTGGCGCTGGCCAGATTCGGCCCGTCGCTCTGCCACAGGGCGATGGTCAGCGGCTTGTCGGGGATCAGACCCGAGACCGTGTAGGTCAGGCGCACCATGGGGTAGGAGAACCGGTCGTTGCCGTTTTCCAGGTAGGTCACCGACACGGCGATGAAATCCGTGGGGGCCGTCGGACTGGCGGCGATTCCCGAAGGCCGCCCCCCGGTGGCGAGGCGGGCGGTTTCCAGGCCGAGGTTGGGATCGTTGCGTTCGGCCACCCAGGCATCCACGGACTTGTCGATCTTCTTGCCGGCGGCGCCATATTCGGCCTGCATGGCCTCGGCGGCCTTCACCAGGTCCTCGACGCGGTAGTAGAGGACCTCGTTGGTTCCCTTGGAGGCCACCATGAGGTAGGCGTTGAACGGATCGATGGTGATCTCGTCGGGCCAGGACCAGGGCAGCTCCCGGGTGGCGCCGATGAGCGCGGCCCTGGCCGGATCCAGGGGATGGCGGATGATGCCGATGTTGCCGCCGTGGCCCAGGAAGGGGTCCCGGGTAAAATCGGTGTCCCCGTTGAAGGTGCAGTTGCCCACCACGAAGGCGTAAGCGTAGTCGGCGGTGAAGGCCACGGCTTCAATGTTGTTGATGTCGAAGTAGGTGTCCGCGCCCCAGCGCTGGTTGATGCTCAGCTCCAGGCTGGTGGTCCACAGGGGGACGACGGCGTTGATCAGGTCGAAGGTCACCGAGGCGTCCATGGCCTCCTGGGCGCGGCCGACGATCTTGCGGATCTCCACGGCCCGCTCCAGGTCCATGGCCAGGTTGTGGCTGCGGGTGTCGGTGAGCAGGTCGTAGACCACCAGGCCATAGCCGTCGTGCCCGCGCACCGCCACCGCCACCTGGGCCGGCTCCTTGCCGGCCGTGACGCCGTAGGGCTTGTAGCCTGCCTCCAGATAGCGGAAGGACTCCACCCGCCCGCCGATGAGCGGTCCGTAGAAGAGGTATCCCGGACTTTGGGGGTCGAAACCGAAATCGCCGCCGGACCAGGAATCGTGCTCTCCGGGAGAAGCCACCGCCAGGTAGCGCACCCCAGAGGTCTGGCCCGGTTCGGTGACGGCGATGCCCGTCAGACCTTTGAGGGCCTTGCCGGTGCTGGCGGCCACGTTCATGGCGCCGGTGTAGGCGAAACGGTCCCCGGCGGTCTGGACGGTGTAGACGTAGCCGCCGGCCCGGTCGGCCAGGTAGAGGATTCCGGTGTCCGGATCCAGGGCCATGAACCAGGGCTGGGCGCCGGGGGTACCCAGGCGGATGCGGTTGAGCCCGATGGAGGCCGGATCGGCCAGCACGTCCGGGTAGATGTCGATTTCGGTGAGGGAAATCGTGTCGATCACCGAGACCGTCCCCTCGCCGCTGTTGGCGACAAAGACCCGCAGGCCGTCGGCGCTGACCACCAGATCGGCGGGGGCCTTGCCCACGGGGATCTCCTTGATCACCCGGGGGCCGCCGGCGGCCATGGGATCGATGGCCGAGACCGTGTTGGAGCCGATGTTGGCCGTCCACACGAGGTAGGGAATGTCGTAGTCCGGGCTCACGGCCGCGCCGGCGATCCAGTCGGAGACCTGCCGGGGATCGGCCCCGGGCCTGAAGGCGTAGCGGGTCACCAGGGCTTCCACGGTAAAGGCCAGGCGGCCCAGGGGCAGGGCCGCGGGCACCACGGCCTGGAAGGTGTCACCGGTCAGATCGGCCACGCCGGTCGCATAGGTCCGATCGGTGCGCCCTTCGGTGAAGAAGACGACCCGGAGCCGATTGGCGTCCTGGCCCAGGTTGGTTGCGGTGACGGTGACCGTGGGCCGTCCGTCCTGGAAGGCGAGCCGGGCGCTGGTGACGAAGGGCCGCCGGTCCTCCACGGTGGGCTCGGCCACCTCGATGTACAGGGGCACCAGTTTTCCGGCCGTCAGTCCGGCCAGGGGGGCGTCCTTGTACTGGGCGCGGCCGTCGTCGGCCACCCGCCAGAGACGGATGCGGGTGGCGTCCAGGGGCAGGGGGAAGCGGTTCTGGAAGACCGAGTCGGGCCGCACGAAGTAGGGCTGGGTTCCCGAGACCACCTCGATCACGGCATCCGGATAGACCGAGTCCAGGCGCAGGATGGCGTATTCGGCGTCGGCCAGGACGTAGACCCCTTCGGAAATCGCGCCGCTGTAAGGCGGTGATGTGGTCCGCGCCACCCCGCCGGCGTCCACCACGGCCCGGTCCACCAGCTCCCAGCCCTGGACGGTCTGTCCGGGTCCGCTGACGAACCAGCCCCGGCGCAGGACGAAAAGGTCGTCGCCCGGCGCGTGTCCGGACCCGTCCAGGGGCACCGCCAGTCCCAGGGCGTGGGCCAGATCCAGGCCGCCGAAGGAGAGGGCGAAGGCCTGCACGAAGGCAAAGCCGCCGGGCAGCGCGGCCTCGAGGGAGGCCTGGGCCAGGTCGGTGATGGTCAGCGCCTGGCCGGACAGGGTTTCGGGAGGCACGTGGACGCTGACTCCCCCGGGCGATTCCACCACCGCGCCGCCCGCGCCCACCTGGCCGCCGTTTTGCACCGGGGCGCCGATGCCGATGCGGATCTCCCGGCGGATGGCGCCGTTGATGACGAAGACCCGGGTGGTTTGCCCCGCGGTGCCCACCGCCGTGATGCGGCCGTCCGGCCCCACGGTGACCACGCCCGTGTCCGCGCTCACGTAGGTGGTACCCGCGGCCGCGGCGGACAGATCAAGAACCGCTCCGGCATCGTCGACGGCCTGGAAGAGAATCTGGCGGGCTTCGGCTTCTTCCAGCAGATAACTGTCCGGATAGATGTCCCAGGTGGCGTATCCGGTCTGCGTTCCCACCACCACGGCGGCGGCGCTGTAAAGCCCGGTGCCTTCCTTGTGCACCGTGATCACGGCGCTTCCGGGGGTCCGGGCCCAGAGCCGGCCGGTGCCGTCCACCACGGCCACGGCGGGTTCCGAACTGGTCCAGGCCGCGTATCCGGGAGGCAGGGCCACGATCCCGCCGTCGGCGAAGGTGCCGTAGAGGACCAGATGGGTGATGGCGCCGGGGTCCAGGGCGCGCACGGCCTCGGCGCTGCGGAACTGCACCCCGGTGAGGGACGCATTCGAGACCTCGACCGTCACGGTGACCGCCACGGCCCGGGCCGCGCCGTCATCGGCGATGACGTCGAAGGAGGCGGTCCCGGTGAACCCGGTCGCGGGCCGGAAATAGGCGCTGCGGCCGTCGCCCGCCAGGACCACCGCGCCGTTGAGCACCCGGGTCAGGACATAGTCCACCCGGTTGCCGTCCGGGTCGCTGGTCAGGGCCGCCAGATCCACCGCCACGGGGATGTCCAGATAAGTCCCCACGGCCGCGCCGGTCATGAGCGGGGCCCGGTTGGCGACAAAGCCGTACATCCGTTCCAGGTAGTAGCGGTCGATGCCGTCCACCGTGCCGTCCCGGTTCACGTCGGCGTTCGGGTCCGGGCCGCCGCTTCCCGTCGCGGCATCGAGGCGCAGGGCATCGCTTCCGTCCACCAGGCCGTCGCCGTCCAGATCACCGGCCGGCGCCAGGGTCAGGGTGCAGGCGCCCTGGGCCGCCGCGTCGATTTCCACCACGTAAAGCCCGGGGCCGTTGAGGACGAAAAGGCCGAAGGCGGTGTCGCCGCTGACCCGGGTCTCCACCGCAGACGCCCCGGGGATGACCGGCAGGCCGGGAGTGAATCCATCGCCCCGCACCGTGGCGGCCAGGAGCACGATCCCCTGGGGGGCCGTGGCCGCTTCGGCCGCGCCGATGGGCAGGACCCAGCGACGCACCGCGCCGTGGAGGGTGTCCGGGAGGCCGCCGAGGGCCTGGCGCAGGGATTCGATCACCCCGTCCAGGGATCGGGTCGCCGTCAGCCGGCCCCCGGCATAGAGCGCCTCCAGGGCCAGGCCCTGGCCGGGGTCGGCCACCAGGGTCAGCAGGTGGTCCTGGGGGGTGTAGCCGTACCAGGTCCGCGTGCCGCCGGCCAGGTCGACCACCGCCGTGAGGTTCCCCTGGTCGTCGTAGTCATAGGCGATGCGCGTTCCCTGGGAGGTGGTCAGGTAGACGATGCGGCCCAGGCGGTCTTTCTGGAAGGCGACATAGCTGCCGTCGGCGGCGAAAAGCCCGGCATCGGTGACCGTCACCCGCACCCCCGCGGCCGTGGTCAGGACGCGCAGCCGACCCTCGGCGCAGTAGGCGTAGCGGGTGCCGTCGGGCGCGGTGAGGATAAAGGCCGCCTCGCCGAAGGCGGCGCCATTGGCCGGATTGTAGGGCAGCCCCGATTCCTGGGCGTAATAGACGCCCCGGCCCTCCACCAGCACGGCGTCGGCGGTGGCCAGGGTCCAGGCGTGGCCTTCGTCGGCGGTCCACGCGGGGCGGTAGACGGTCATGCCCGGCTGCTCGAAGCCCTTAGGGGAGAACGTGAAGCCGGCGGCGCGGCCGTCGGGCAGGGTCACGATGAGCCGGGTGCCGTTCTGATAGCCGGCGAAAAGGCCCCGGGTTTCGCCGCCCGTGGGCGCGACGCTGGACAGGGGCTGCAATTCATAGCCCAGCAGGGTCCAGCCATGGCCGAAGATTCCGGCGGTCCGGGCCGTGGCCGCGTCGTAGCGCCGGGTCAGGTCGATGACCGTGCCGCCCAGGGTCGCCCGGAGATCGGTGCGCTGATGGATGAAGACCGCCGACCGGTCGGTGGGCCGGATCTCCACCGCCCGTTGCAGCGCGGCGCTGCGGCCTCCCATGTCCCGGGCCGTGAGGCGCAGGGTGTAGAAGCCGTCCGGAAAGAGGCCCGGATCCAGGGTGGTCAGGGGCCCGGCGGTCACCGGCCCGGTACCCTGGCCGATGAGACGCCAGTCATCGGTGCCGGCCAGGGTCGCTTCCAGAGTCCACAGTTCCAGATTGACGTCCGCCACGGTTCCCCGGATCGGGGTCGAATTGCTGATCATGTCCCCCGGGCCCGGCGTGAGCAGGGCGACCGCCGGGGCGGCCGTGTCCTGGGGGTCGCGCACCCGGATGTCGATCTGGCGCGTGGTCTGGATCCCGTCCACGTCCACGGCCGTGGCCAGGACGGTGAAGCGGCCGGTGCGGTCGGGAACGAAGCGGGCCCGGCCATAACGGTCCAAGGCGAGGATCTGCCCGTCCACGCGCACGTTCAGGGCCGCGATGTCCGCCACGCCGGCGGCGATGGGGTGGATCAGAACGGCCTGGCCGGGGGTGACGGGGAATCCGGGGGTCAGTTCGACGGTCAGATCCGGCGGGATCGGCGTGAAGGAGACCACCAGGGTCACGGCCCGGCTCGTCGAGGCCTGGCCGTCGCTGACGGTGAACCGCAGGCGGTGCTCGCCCAACTGGGTGGCCAGGGGGGTCCAGGTGAAAAGTCCGGTGGCCGGATCCAGGGCGGCCCCGGCGGGCAGATCGTCCGCGCGGTAGCTCAGGGTCGCGCTCTCGTCCGGATCACTGCCCGGAACCGTCATGGCGAAGGCGGCCCCCACGGAGAGCACGTGGCCGCTCATGTGTTCCACCGAAGGGGGCAGGTTCACGTCCAGGACTTCGACCACCACCTCCACGACGGCGCTCAGGCCGCCGGGGTCGGTGGCGCTGAAGGCGAGGGTGTAACTTCCGGCCTGATGGTGGCCGGGCACCCAGGCGAAGATCCGCTGGATCGGATCGAAGGAGGCCCCCGCCGGCAGGGTCGCGGCCGCGGCGTAGCTCAGGGGGTCGCCGTCCAGATCCCCGGCCGTCACGGCGAACTGGATCCCGGTTCCTTCGTAGGTCAGCATCGGGCGCAGGGGGATGAAAATGGGTGCCTGATTGGTGGGGGTCACCCGGATGGTGACGTCTTCGCTGCTGGCGCCCATGCCGTCGGCGGCGCTGAAACGGATCTTGTAGGTGCCGGCCTGGGTCAGGTCCGGGGTCCAGGTGAAAAGGCCGCTGGACGGGTCGAGCACGGCCCCCCGGGGAAGGGTCGCGGCCTGGTAGAAAACCGGGTCTGCGTCGGGGTCCGTGGCGCGCAGGGTCACGGAGAGGGGCTGTCCCTCGGCCACGGTGCGGGCGCCCACCGGCAGCAGCACGGGCGCCTGGTTGGCGTCGCGTACCGTGATGGTGAAGGTCCGAAAAGTGGTGGCCGCCAGGGCGGGATCCCCGTTGCCGCTGTCGGTGACGGTCAGCCGCACCGGATGGGCGCCCCGGTGAGCCGCCGTGGGCGTCCAGGTAAAGAGCGCCTGGCCGTAAACGCCGGTCGCGGCGAACACCGCGCCGGGCGGGAGCCCCGCCTGTCCGCCGCCGTCTCCGGCGCCGAAGACCAGGGGATCCTCGTCGGGATCGGTCACCGTCACGGTGAAGGTGAGGGTCTGGCCCGCCACGGCGACCCGGTCGGGCACGACGGCCATGACCGGTACGGCGTTGCGGGCGGTGACGCTCAGCACGAAGGTCTGCTCGTGGGAAAGGGCCGCGCGCGGATCGCCGTTGCCGTCGTCCGTGGCCCGGATGGTGATGGGGTAGTCGCCCCGCTGGGCGGTGAGGGACGGACTGGCCGTCAGGGTCCCGGTGCCGTCGCCGTGGTCCACGAAGGTGGCGAAGGCGGGCAGACCCGAGGCCGAGAGCACCGGGACGGTCCCGTCGGGATCCACCGCCGAGACCGGGATGGCGAGCAGGGCGACCGCTCCTTCCACCACCGCCAGGCTGCGGTTGGGGATGGGGGCCAGCGTCGGCGCGGCATTCAGGTCGCGCACCGTGATGTGCAGCACGGTCTGGGCGCTGGTGGCCACCCCCGTGCCGTCGCCGTCGTCGGTAACCTGGAAGGGGATCGCGTAGGCGCCGGCCTGGAGGGGACCGGGGGTCCAGCGCAAGACCTGGGTCTCGGGGGTGAAGACGGCCCCCGGGGGCAGGGGACCGTAGTTCCAGACGAGCCGGGGCAGGAGCAGGTCGGCGTCCAGGGTCCCGTCGTCGAGCATCATGCCGATGCCCAGGGGATGGTCCGGGTCTTCGGCGCTGATGCGCACCGTGATGGTCTGTCCCTCGTAGACCTCCCATCGATCCAGGGGGGCGAAGGTCACCGGACCGTTGGCGTTGCCCACGGTGAAGGTGGCGCTGCGCTGGTGGCGGGTCTGGCCGTCGTCCACCGTGAAGGTCACCGTGTAGACCCCGTGCTCATCGTAGCCGGGTGTCCAGGTGAAAAGGCCGCTGACCGGATGGAGCACGGCGCTGCGCGGCAGGTCCAGGGTCCCGAAAACGAGGGGATCCCCGTCGGGATCCGACGCCTGGAGGGTGAAGACGATCGGTTGGCCTTCACTCAGGGTCCGGTCCATGACCGGTGCCAGTTCGGGGGGCTGGTTGCGGTTGGCCACGGTGATGTCGAAGCTGCGCCAGACCGTGTGAACGGCGTCGGCGGCATGGATGCGCACGTTCCGGTAGGTGCCGGCCGAGGACCCGTCCGTCTGCCAGCGGAGCATGCGGGCGGCCGGATCGAAGACCGCTCCGGGGGGCAGGTTGGCCGCCCAGTAGGTCAGGGTCGCCCCGGCCTCGTCCGAGGCCCCCACCGGCAGCTCCAGCAGGTCGCCCTCGGTCAGGTGCTGATGAGCGATGGGGAGCATCACCGGTGGAAGGTCCACGTCGGCCACCGCCACGGTCCAGGACTGGGAGGCGGCGCCGCCCCGCGCGTCGAAGACCTTGACGCTGAAGGCGGCAAGAGCCGAGTCGGCCGGGCCGGGGGTCCAGGTGAGCAGACCGTCGTCTATCCATGCCCCCGATGGACCGGCCAGCAACAGGTACCACAGGTCCGAACCTTCCGGATCGACCGCTTGGATGCGGTACTGATAGGCTTCGCCCGCCCGGGCCTCGAGGGGGGCCGCGGAGGTGATCACCGGGTCCTGGTTCAGCCCCACATCCACCGTCACCCGCGTGATCAGGTGCAGGGCCAGCAGGTCGGGATTGCGGATCGCGAGGGTGCGTCCGGCGGTGGTCTGGCCCGGGGCCAAGACCCCCGTTTCATATGCCAGGTCCACGTAGGGATGGCCTTCGTCGGTGACGCCGTCGGGCGCTTCGAGGGCGGCGGTGGTGCCTTGCAGGCCGGTGAAGATCAGCCGGAAGGGGGCCCGGATCTCGAAGTCGAGGGTGTTGGTGAGGTGCGCCTCGAAGGAGACGAGGCCGGCGGCCATGTCCAGGCGCGTGTCGCCAAAGCGCGGCTTGAGGCTGGCGGTGACGTCCACCATGACGGTGAAGCCGGAAACGGCCGCTTCCTCGAGGGCCAGGCCGAGCTGGCTGCGGATCCCGGGAGAGACCCGCAACTGGTAGTCGCCGGCCGGGAGCGGTTCGAAGAAGAGGGTCACGCTCCGGGCGGCCGGATCGTAGACGGCCGACCTGACCGGCACCTGGCGCCCCGTGAGGGGGTTGACCAGGGCGTAGGCCGCCGGGTCGGTGGCCGAGCCGGCGGCGGCCCCCCCGTCCCACATGTCCACGTCGAAGCGCACCGTGGCGGTGGTCACCACGGGCAGCAGGCGCAGGCCGTCCACCGGGGTGACGGCCACCACCAGGGGGGCGGTTACCGGGAAAAAGACGTCCACCCGGTCGCTCTGGGCCACGAAGAGCCGTCCGTCCCCGGAGGCGTGGAGGAACCCGCCCCGGCTGCCGCCCTGGGCCACGCGCACCGACCGGTGGGTGACCAGGTCCACCAGGGTCAGATACCCCTGGTCGCCGTGGGAGAGGAACATCAGGTTTTCCAGGGGGGTGCCCCGGGGGCCGATGGCCAGGCCCAGGGCCGCAGACGGCGGGATGAAGAAGATCTCGGCGTTGCCCCGGGCGTCGAAGCGCAACACATGCCCGTCGGCGGGCCAGGCCGTGGCGTACAGGACCCCCTCGGGGGAAAAGGCCAGGCTCTGGACACGGGTGCTGGAGAAGCGCCGGAAGGCGCCCGTCAGGGGGTTGAAGATCTCGATGCCCGCGGCGCTGGCGCAGTAGAGTTCGCCGCTGGTCGGATGCAGGGCCAGGCCGAGTTCGATCCCGTCGCCGAAGCGTTCCATGATCTGCCCGGTCTGGGGATCCAGGCGCACCAGGGGGCCGCCGCCGGTGCTGGCCCAGAGCAGCCCCTGGGCGTCGAAGCGCATCTGATAGACGGGCAGGTCCAGGGTGGCGTTGGGGACGCCGGCGGCGCCGCCGCCGGCGGTGATCTTCCACAGATCGTTGCGGCCCGGTCCGCCGCTGACCCAGCCGTAGGTGCCGTCCGGGGCCAGGACCACCGCCAGGGGGCCGATGCCGGCGCCGGATTGCCCCCCTCCGGTGAAAAAGGCCGCGGCGGTAAAGGGACTCGAGACCTGGGCGAAGGCCGAGGGGAGTCCGCCGGACAGGGCGCCGGGCACTTCCCGCAGGGCTTCGAGGAACAGCGGGTTGGTGACCGGCAGGTCCGGGGCCGGGGCCACCACGCGGCGGGTCTCGGGGATCAGCTGGCTGGCCGTGGGCGCCGTGCCCAGGTTCAGACCCGGATTGTAGGGGGGCAGGGCGATCCCCTCGGGGGCGGCCTCCACGTTGCCCGCGTTGTCCGCGCTGAGCACCACGAAGGCGGCGGCGGCGCCCACCGGGGCTTCGTAGACGGCCGCGGTCTCGGTGGTCCGCCCCAGCAGGGTGCGCCAGACCCCGCCGTCCAGGCTCAGGTAGACGCTGGAATCCTTGACCCCCGAGCCCTGATCGTCGTCCCGGGCCGCCCAGGTGATACGGTAGGTGGTGCGGCCCGTGGCCCCCGGCCCCAGGTTTTCCACCTGGAAGGCGGTGGCGGGGGCGGTCACGTCCAGGCGGCAGACCTCGGTGGCCGTGTCCAGGGGCGCGCCGCCGTCATAGGTGACCCGGGCCGAGGCGCTGATTTCGGTCCCGGTGGCCAGGGTGACCCCCTCGGTGTAGGCGGGCCAGGGTTTGATGGTGTAGCCGATCCGGCCCTTCTGGGAGCCGTCGCGGTTGGGTCCCAGCAGTCCCTTGTCCGGATCCTCGATCACCAGGCCGGTGTCGGGGTCCAGGGCGGTGAAGGTCCACAGGGCGATGCGGGTGGTGACATCGACCCCGGCGGTCACCCGCAGGACGAACCCGCGCTCGGCGACAAAGTCGAAATCGCCGGAAAAGGAGGCCCGGTACTCGGGCAGATGGACCTGCAGATCCCCCAGGAAGATGTCTCCCAGCAGGAAGCTGCGCACGTCCAGATCCGCGTCCAGCTCCTGCTGGATCCGGATCCGCTTGACGAAGGCGCCGGCGTCGGCGGCCTGCTCGAAGCTGACCGTGTAGGGAAGGCGGGCGTCGGTGGGAACGAAGTTGGCCGTCCCGTAGCCGGTGGGGCCCACGAGGCGCACCAGGTCCGAACGCTGGCCGGAGATCCCGAAGAAATCCTGCAGGTTGGGGTCGGCCACGGGGGCCTTGTCCTCGGCCATCCCGGTTCCGGCCTGGACCCAGAAGGCCTCGAAATGGGTATCGTGGGTCAGGCCGAGATCGAAGTCCGCCCGCTGGGGCAGGGTGTCCACCGGGAAGCGGGCTTCGGGATCGTGGCCGTACCATTGGCGCACCTGGGCGAAGAATCCCGCCAGATTCCCGGCGCCGAGGATCTTGCCCCCCGTGTCGATGCCCAGGAGCCCGGCGGTCATCAGGGAGGTGAGGCTGGCCACGGGGGGCAGCAGATGGACCTCGGGGGGCACATCCTCCGGTCTGAGCTGGCCGGCCTGCTCCAGGCCCGCCAGGTAGAGGGCCGCCCAGGTCTGGGCGTCGGCGGCCGCCTCCACCAGGATCCGCGGGGCGCCCGGATCGTCCAGAACGGCCAGGCGCAGCCGCTCGGCCACGGTGCGCTGGTAGGTCACGTACTCGGCGGCGGTCATGGGGGTGGCGGCCGCCGCGATGTAGAACTTGAAGGCGAAGCCCTCGTAGGGCCACTGGGGATCGACTTCGGGATCGCGCAGGTCCTTGAGGGCGTTGGGATCCTTGGCCAGCACGGCGCGCATCTCGGGGTAGAGATCCGCTGTGAAGGTCAGCCCCATGTAGCCCCGGTTGATGAAATCGTAGGTGAACCCGGGGGCCATGAGCATCCCGTCGAGGTTCAGAATGCTGTTGAGTTCGGCCCAGGGCACGCCTTCCACGGCGGGGCTTCCCGAAAGGTTGGTGCGGAAGATGAGCCGGTCGTCCACCGGCCAGACCTCGGCTTCGCCGGGGTACCACTCGCCGCCGGCGCTCATCTTGTTCTGGACGTACTCGTACCAGTCCGGATCGTTGAGGACATAGGGCATGCTGAATTCGAAATGGACGTAAGGCATGTCCACGTTGGTGAGGCTGTAGACCCCGAATCCGTACCAGCCCACGTCGCCGTACTCCAGCTCGCCCGGCCCGCCCAGGCCCACGGTGAGGGCAAAGGGCTGGGCCGCTTCCAGCAGGTAGCGGTAGGGGAGCCGGGCCGTGGCGCCGTCCGGATTGATCACCACCACGTCATAGAGGCCGTGGGGGGCCCCGTCCAGGTCGAACACCGCCACGATGCGGGTGGCGTCGACGATCTGGTAGTTGACCGCCTCGTACTCGGCGATGAGGGGGCGCACCAGCTTGACGATGGCGCTCTCGGAGAACCGTGCCCCGCGCACCTCCAGGGTGACGTAGCGGGCGGCGCCGCCCGTGTCCGGGCTCACGTCCCGGACGCAGAAGGGCAGCAATTGGGCCGTCACCGTGATGGGCGAGGCGGTCGAATCTGCCGCGGCATCCAGCTCCCGGGAAGCGTCCTGCCATCCGGCGCTGCGCACCAGGATGTAGTAGGTGCCGGCCTCGGTGAGGGGCACGGCGGCGCTCTGGTCGCTCCACAGGTGCCCCTGGAAGGCGCCGTCGTGGGAGATGGAGTCGGGAAGCCCCTCGTGGCGGATGTAGAGCTCGTTGGCGATGGTCTTGTCCGCCGCCGTGAGGGTCACCTCCAGGGTCTCCCCGTGGGGCACGGTGACGCTGAAGAGGCGTTCGCCGCCCATGGGGAGCTCATCGGTCCGGACCACCCCCAACTGGAGGGCGGGCACCGTGACCTGGAGGGTGTCGGCGCTGGCCAGGCGATTGTTGAGGTTGCCGCTGCCCTCGTTGATGTCGTCGTAGATGTCTGTGCGCACGATGACCCGGTAGCCGCCCGGCAGGGCCGTGGGCAGCAGGGCCGTCAGAGTGCCGGTGTAGGTCTCGCCGGGGGCCAGGTCCCGGTAGATGGGCCGCATCCGCCCCGGCCGCTGGGGGTCGGGTTCCAGCTCCACCCGGCCGATGAGGCGGTCGCCCAGGTCCCAGACCGCGTCGTCGGAGAGGTAGAGGGCGTCGGCCCAGTACCCCCTGGCCCTTTCCGAGTCGTCCACGTTTTTGACCGTATAGGTCACGGTGACTTTGCCGGCCGCGTCGGCCGCGGCGGGAACCGAGATGTCCTGGACGGCCAGATCGGTGGGCGGACCGGAGACGATCTCCACGATCCATCCCTGGTCGTTGAGGTCGGCGGGGCGGTAGGCGTTGTTGCCTTCCGCGTTGCCTTCATAGACGAATCCGTAGGGATGAGTCGGGTTGGGCACATCGGTGAGCACGATGAGGTAGTAGATGCCCAGGATCCCCCGAGGCACCCTGAACGACTCGTCGACGGCGTAGCTCGCCCCGGCGCCCAGGGCGCCGTCGTGGGTCACCTGGCCGACGAAGTGGTCGCTCTTGACATCGAGGAACTTGTCCCTGGACAGAAAGAGGTAGTCGGTCCAGCGCTGCTGCCGGTCGGGGACGGCGCCCCCGGAAACGTTGGTCACCGTGTAAGCCACCCGGAAGCTGCCGCCGGTGATCACCTGGTCGGGATCCACTCCCTGGCTTCCCGTAAACGCGACGGCCGTCACCTGGAGGTCCGGGCTGTCCACCCGGGTCACGCCGATGGGGCGGGCCAGGATGTTGTTGGCCTCGTCGGCGAACTCCTTGACCTGCCCCATGAGGTTCCATTCGCTGGCCGGGCGGGGGGCCTCGATGCGAAAATCCCCGCTGGTCTGTGGATAGGGCAGGGCGCGGAAGGCGTTGCCGCCCACCCCGTAGGCGGAGTCGATGTAGACCAGGATCTGGAATTCGCCCTGGATGTCGTCGGGCAGGCGCACCGTGGTGGCGACCTCGTAGCGCCCGCCCACCTCCAGCACCCCCTTGTGACGCACCTCGCCGATGAGCTGGTCGTAGAGGTCGATGCTGCCGTCCTGGCTGATGTAGATGCGGTCGAACCAGACGTCCCCCCGGGTGGCGTGGGTCCCGGCGTTGACGACCGTCCAGGCGATGGGGATGGTCTGGCCGCTGTCGGCGGTGGCGGGAATCACCAGGGAGCCGGGCTCCACCTGGAGGTCCGGTTCCCGGTAGACCACCGTCATCTGGGCCGCGGCGGTGTTGTTCGTCCTGTGCAGATGGGCGCTGCCCTCGTAGACCCGGTTCTTGATCTCGCCGGGCCAGTCGGGAAATTCCAGGCTGCCGACCCCGTCGATCCCGCCCCAGCGGTACTCGGCCTCCGGGTTGCGGTCGGTAAAGACATGCACGTAGCGCCGGCCCTCGGCTCCCAGGGGCAGGGTCACCGTGGCCGTGGCGGTGTAGGCGGCCCCCGGGGCCAGGGGGCTCAGGGTCGTGTCGCCCCCCAGGTGGGGCGAGACGTGGACCACCGAGGCCACCAGTTGGGCCCGGGCATAGATGAAGACCGGATCCGGCGAGATGTAGACCCGGTCGGTCCAGCGTTCGGTGCCCCGGTAGACCCCCCACCCGCCGGTGTTGGTCACCGTCCAGGAGATCTCCACCGTCTGGCCGGACCAGGCGCTCTCGGGGACCTGCACCGCCGTGACCGTCAGGTCGGCCGGGGCCGGCAGGATCTGGGCCGCCGCGGCGCGCAGGTTGTTGCCGGTGAAGGGGCCTTCCCAGACCCGGCGCACCTGGACATTGTCCTGTCCCCAGAGGATCCAGCGCAGCTCCGAGCGGCTCAGGCCGTCGATCTTGGCGTACACCTCGGCGGGGCTCATGGTTTCCAGATCGCCGATATGCCGCTGGATGCGGTCGGTGACGGCCGCCATCTCCAGCAGCAGCTCCTCGTCGTCGGTGAGCAGGATGCCGGGATCGACGTTGGTCTCGACGATGAAGAAATTCCCCGCGGCCGAGGGGGGCAGGGTGAATTCGAGGCTGCGGGTGTAGCTCTGCCCCCTTTCGAGCACCCCTTCGTGGAGCAGGCCGAAGACCAGGGTCTTGCCGGTTCCCTGGGAATCCTGGGCCACGTAGACCGCGTCGGCCCAGCGGTCCAGATCGGTGCGGTTGGCGCCGTTGTTGGCCACGGTCCAGCCGATGGTCACCTTCTGGCCCCCCACGGCCGTGGCCGGGGCGCTGATCTGGAGATCGGAAGAGCGTCGTGGGAAAGAGTGTAGATCTCGGTGGTCGCCGTATCAT
>CALJLV010000083.1 GCA_937982505.1 uncultured Desulfobacteraceae bacterium
CTAACGGTCTCAACGATCCTAACGGTCTCAACGATCCTAACGGTCTCAACGATCCTAACGGTCTCAACGATCCCAACGGTCTCAACGATTTAAACGATTAAGGAGCAACCGTGACATTCGACCAACTGGGGAACTGGCGGCGAACCCACCATCTCAGCGCGCTGCGCCTGGAAGACCGGGGCCGCGAGGTGGTGTTGATGGGCTGGGTGCATCGACGGCGCGACCATGGCGGGGTCATCTTCATCGACCTGCGCGACCGGGAAGGGATGACCCAGGTGGTCTTCAATCCGGAGCGCAGCCCGCAAGTCCACCGCAAGGCCCACGCCCTGCGCAACGAGTACGTCATCGCGGTGCGCGGGGTGGTGGCGCCGCGGCTGGAGGGGATGACCAATCCGCGCCTGGCCACCGGTGAAATCGAGGTCTTCGCCGACGCCCTGCGGATCCTCAACGGCGCCCAGACCCCGCCTTTCCAGGTGGAAGAAACGGTGGATGTCTCGGAGAACGTGCGCCTCAAGCACCGGCACGTCGATCTGCGGCGTCCCGGATTGCAGCAGAACCTGATCCGGCGCCACCGGGCCGCGGCCTGCGTGCGCCGGTACCTGAACCAGAACGGGTTTCTGGATATCGAAACCCCTTTTCTGACCCGCTCGACGCCCGAAGGCGCCCGGGACTATCTGGTGCCCAGCCGGGTCAATCCGGGCCAGTTCTACGCCCTGCCCCAGTCGCCCCAGCTCTTCAAGCAGCTGCTGATGATCTCGGGCTTCGATCGCTACTACCAGATCGTGCGCTGCTTTCGCGACGAGGACCTGCGCGCCGACCGCCAGCCCGAGTTCACCCAGATCGACCTGGAGCTGAGCTTCGTGGGGGAAGAGGACGTCATGGCCCTGGCCGAGGGAATGATGCAGCGGCTCTTCAAGGAGATCCTCGACCGCGACCTCGCCCTGCCCTTCCCCCGCCTGACCTACGCCGAAGCCATGGCGCGCTATGGCCTGGACAAGCCAGATACCCGCTTCGGGCTCGAACTGCGGGAGATCTCGGACATCGTGGGCGGATCGGGCTTCAAGGTCTTTGCCGAGGCGGTGGCCGGCGGCGGGATCGTCAAGGCGCTCAACGCCAAGGGGTGCAGCGAATTTACGCGCAAGGAGATCGATGACCTGGCCGAGTTCGTCACCATCTACCGGGCCCGGGGAATGGCCTGGATCAAGGTGCGCGAGGACCAGTGGCAGTCGCCCATCGCCAAATTCTTCTCCGAAGCGGAAAAGCGGCGCCTGCGGGAACGCCTCGACATGCAGCCCGGCGATCTGGTCTTTTTCGTCGCCGACCAACCCCGGGTGGTCAACGATGCCCTGGGCAACCTGCGCAACCACCTGGGCCGGCGCCTGGGCCTGGTGGACGACACGGTCTACAACTTTCTATGGGTCACCGAGTTTCCCATGTTCGAGTACGACGAGACCGAAAAACGCTGCCAGGCCCTGCACCACCCGTTCACCGCCCCCCTGGAAGCCGACCTGGAGCACTTGGAAAGCGATCCGCTGGCCCTGCGCAGCCGGGCCTACGACCTGGTGCTCAACGGCTCGGAGGTGGGCGGCGGCTCGATCCGCATCCACCAGCGCGATCTGCAGGAACGGGTTTTTGGGGCCCTGGGGATGGCCCGGGAGGATTACGAGGAAAAATTCGGCTTCATGCTCCAGGCCCTGGACTCGGGGGCACCACCCCACGGCGGGATCGCCTTCGGGTTTGACCGGCTGGTGATGCTGCTGTGCGGCCAGCCGTCGATCCGCGACGTCATCGCCTTTCCCAAGACCCAGAAGGCCTCCTGCCTGCTCACCAACGCGCCCAGCGAGCCGACCCGCACCCAGCTCGACGAGTTGTCGATCCGGGTGCGCAGGCTGGCGCCGGAGGGCTGAAGCACACGGCCTGGACTGCTGTGGGAGCGCTTTGTAAGCGCGATTCTGAACAGCTCGAACGCCTCTATCCGCGGATACAATCCGCTCCCACGGAACGGCAAGCGGACTCGCCCCGTGGGAGCGAACTTCGGCAAGCTCAGGACATGCTTTGCAAGGGCGATCCGGAAATGGCGCGAAAGCTCCCGGCAAGCGAAGATCATCGGGCTTCCCCCATCGTCCGCTTCGAGCGGGTCACCAAGGCCTACCGCTTCGGACAGACCCGCGTCACCGCGCTGCGCGGCGTTGATTTGGCCGTCGACCGGGGCGAATTCGTGGCGATCTGGGGGCCGTCGGGGTCCGGGAAATCGACCTTGTGCAACCTCGCCGGACTCCTGGATGCGCCCACCGAGGGCGCCGTTTGGCTCAACGGAAAAGACGCCGCCCTTTATTCCGACGACCAGAAAAGTCGACTGCGCAACGCCCACATCGGATTCGTGTTTCAAGGGTTCAACCTGATGCCGGTGCTCTCCGCGCTCGAAAACATCATGCTGCCCCTGCAGATTTTCGGGATCGACGCATCTGCGGCCCGGCAAAAGGCCATGGCCTGCCTGGCCGAAGTCCACATGACGCCATACGCCACCCATCGCCCCGCCAGGCTTTCCGGAGGTCAGCAGCAGCGCGTGGCCATTTGCCGGGCCTTGATCACGAATCCGGACATCGTCATTGCCGACGAGCCGACCGCCAACCTCGACTCGGCGGCCGCCAAGATGATCATCGACTTGATGGCCGAAATGAACGCGACCCGTGGGACCACTTTCATCTTTTCCACCCATGACCGGCGCGTCATCGAAAATGTTCGCCGCAAGGTGCTGCTGACCGACGGACGCATCGAAGACGACGTGATCGTCTGACCAGGAAGACCGGCCCCGGAGGCGGCGACCGTTTTTCGATCCCATGCGGCCACTGAACGGGCCGGGGCGATCGAGCCGGAAACGGCCGCTTTGGGGAGCGGCCGGCGGGGCTTTCCGCCGGCTCGTCAAGATGCTAATGAATTCCGGATCGGGCCAGGGCGGCAGATCCGGGGTCCCCGTCAGATGGCTCAAGGCCTCCTGGAGGCTTCCGAAAACCGAACGCGCAGTCACCGACGAGACCATGCATACCTGGATCAAGATCGCTGTCCGGAATCTGACCCTGAACCTCCGCAGGTCCGTTTTCACCATTCTGGCGGTGGCCGTGGGATTTGCCGCCGTCAACGTCTTCGGCGGGTTTGCGGATTACATTTTCGCGGGCTTGCGCGACGGGTTCATCTATGCCCAGGGCGAGGGGCATTTGTCCATCTTCAAGGCGGGATATTTGACAGAGGGCAAAATCGACACGGCGCGCTTCCTCATTTCGGCCCAGGAGCAGACGCGGATCCGCCGGATCGCGGCGCGGCATCCGGAAATCGAGGTCGTCACGGCGCAGCTCGGGATTTCCGGACTGGTTTCCAACGGTCAAATCTCCACCATCACGCTGATCGAGGGGCGCTCCTTCGCCGACATGCAAGCCATGCGGGCACGGGCCGGGGGTATGGTGGGGAGGCTGGAATTTTTCACGGGCGCCCCGCTCCAGGACGACGTCCTGCACCTGGGCGGTCTGAGCTCCGGGCTCTCCGAGAAGATCGACAGCCCCATCGGTAGCGACGTGGTCCTCATGGCGCCCACCGTGGAAGGCCAGATCAACGCTCTGGACATGCACGTCGTGCAGAATTTCGAATCCCCGGTCCAGGCCCTCAACGATATGATTTCGTTGGTCACCCTGGATTTCGTCCAGGCCCTCTACGACACGGACGCGGTGGACACTTTCAGCCTCCTGCTTTCGGACACCGCGCGCACCGGCGCGGTCAAAACCGCCCTGGAGAAGGATTTCGCGGCAGACGGGCTCCGCCTGGAGGTCCAGACCTGGGAAGCCATGTCCCCGCTTTACGGGAAGGTCAAGCAGATGTTCGACATCATCTTCGCGGTACTGTTTGTCATCGTGCTGGCCATCGTCATCATGAGCATCATCAACACCATGAGCATGGCCGTGATGGAGCGCACCCGGGAGATCGGCACCTTGCGGGCCCTGGGCCTCAAACGCACCGGGGTGGTCAGGCTCTTCGCCATCGAGAGCGCCCTGCTGGGCCTGCTGGGTTCCACCCTCGGCGCGCTGATCACCCTGGTCGCCGTCTGGGGCATCCGTCTGGGAAAACTTTCCTGGATCCCTCCCAACTTCACGACCCGGGTGCCGGTGCTCGTCAACCTGATTCCGGGCGACATGCTGTGGACCCTGGCCTTCATGGTGGCCCTGTCGATCACCGTCGCGATCCTGCCGTCACGGAAAGCGGCCCGCATGAACATCGTCGATGCCCTGGGGCACGCATGAACCCGCCTTCGATCCCCGGCAAAAAACCCTTCAGAATGCCGCAGACCCTGGGCCGCTGGATCCTGGCGCTTTTCTTGGCGGCGCTCCCGGCATCCCCCGGCGTGGCGCAAAATCCGGATATCGTTTCCATGCTGCGCCGGGCGGATGAATCCCGTGGCAACCTGACCGGTATTCAATGGCAGGTCACGGTGGAAACCGCGGAGCGAACGCGCACATCCCGCATGACCTATCAGGTCAAGGCGCGGGGATTTGACATTCTCGGCGTCAACACGGCGCCCCCCAAATCCGCGGGGAACAAAATTTTGATGCTTTCCGGCAACATGTGGTTCTACAAGCCCGGCTTGAGCAAGCCCGTGCCCATATCCCGGCGCCAGAAGCTCATGGGCAACGCGTCTTACGGAGACATCGCGGCCACCAATTACGCCGAGGATTATCTGGCCGCCCTGGAAGGCGAGGACCTGCTGGAGGGGGAGCCGTGCTGGGTGCTGTCGCTCAAGACCGATGATGCCAAGGCCACCTACGACACGATCCGCTACTGGATTTCCAAAAAGCGGCAGGTCGGAGTCAAGGCCGTCTACTATACGGTTTCGGGCAAGGCGTTCAAATCCGCGCGCATGGTCTACGGGCACAGCGTGCGCATCGGCGGCGAAACACGCCCTTTCATCTCGGAAATCCAGATCTTCGACGAGCTGATGACCGAAGATGTCACCCGGCTCCGTCTGGAGGATCCCCGGGTCCATCCCATGCCCGATTATATCTTCAACCTCAATTTTTTGAAGCAGTAGACGGCCGTAAAACATGGATTCCGGATCGGGAATGATGGGAAAGGAGAGCCGGCGGGGTGCCCGCCCGGGCTTGCTCGGGTCTTCAAACCCTGCAGCACGAAGGAGATGCCTTGAAAATCTCAGTCCTTCTAAGTGTATTGACCGCCTGGGCGGCTGTCTGCTCCCCGGCGCCGTGGTGCCGCGCCCAGGAAGGCGCCGCGGCCTCGGCCGAGGCCACGCCCTTGCGGCGGGGGTGGAGCGAGAATTTTTCCTCGCGGCTCAATGCCGTCGGCTATGCGAGATATCTGGACATCCTCGACACCCCCGTCAACCCCGGAAACATCCGTGCGATACCGGCCTGGACGTACGCCCTGGAGGCCCGCCCCGACCTTGGCTGGACCACCGAGCGCTTGCGGCTCCAGGTGAAGCCGCGTGCCGAAATCACGCACCGGGTTTGGGGCCAGGGGTGGCGGGACGGTGATTCGGAAACGGACGGCGACGCCCACGTCAACGGGTGGCTGGCGCAAGTGCGTCTTGCGGACGCACTGTTTGCGTCCTACGGCCGTGAAGACCTGCAATGGGGACCGGCCTACCTGGTTTCCAGCTCCAATCCGTTCTCCCAGGAAAACGGGCGCCATGATCCGTACCTGGAACAGCCGGGAATGGATTACGCCAAGGTGGTGGTAATCCCTGACAGCCGATTCACGGCCACGCTGATCGCCAATACCGACCCAGGCCGCAACGACGGCTTCCAGGAATTCAGAAAGACGTATGCGCTGAAGATCGATTACACCGTCGAAAATTTTTTCGCCGCGCTGATCCCATCGGTGCGCGAAGGGAGCCGCCCATCTATCGGCGCCTATGCGGGCTGGCATCCATCCGACGCCCTGCTGCTGTACGCCGAAAGCCGGTATGCGGATGAAACCGAAAAAATCTCGACCTTGGCCGGCGCCACTTACACGTTCAAGGACGGGACCGCCTTGAGCGGCGAATACTACCATAACGGCGAGGGCAACGCGGACGAGTCCATTCTGAGCGCCGTCGGCAAACGGGTCGGCGGCAACCCGGGCGAGACCAGTCCATATTTCCGCAAACACTATCTGCTGCTCCAGGCGGTCAAATCCCGGATATGGGACCGCGTCCATCTCACGGCGCGCTGGATGGCGAATCTGGATGACGATTCATCCCGCCTCCTGGGACTGGCCGAGTGGGAATTCAGCGATCGTGCGGTGCTGTTTGTCGTGGGAAATCGATTTTGCGGCGATGCAGATACCGAATTCGGCAGCCTGTTCGAATGGTCCGGCATGGCGGGTATGTCGTTCACTTACTGAGTGATGCAGAGGAATCATGGAACTGGAATACTGTTTTCCCGAATCCCCGGAACTCCGTCAAACGAAGATCAGGGTGGCGCACCGCAACGGCCGCATCCGCGCCCGTTTGAGAGGCCACTACACCTTGCGGGCATGGCTTTTGACCATGTTCTATTTCACCTACTTCAACCGGATCAAGCCGCTGGCCGTGCATGAAGGCGGCCGCGTGATGTCGCTTTACCTGCCGCCGATGCCCAGCGGCGCCCACGCGCGCATGATGGCATCCTTCCTCTCCGCCGCCCTTTTCGACCGGCTGATTCCCCAGGCCGCCACCATCGGGGTGACGTCGGCATGCCAGTACGATTGCGTGCACTGCAGTGCCAAGGGCAGATCGAACGCGATGGCCGACATGACCCTGGACGAACTGAAAAGGACGGCCCGCCAGTGCATCCAACTGGGAATCTGCAATCTTACCTTTACCGGTGGAGAGCCCCTGCTGCGACGGGATCTGGAGGAACTGGTGGCCTCGGTCCCCAAGGCGCAGGCCATCACTCTGGTATTCACCAACGCCGCCCTCCTGACGCCCCAACGGGCGCGCACTCTGAGAGCGGCCGGGCTCTTTGGCGTTCACATCAGTCTGGATGCGGCCGATCCGGCGGAGCACGACCGCCTCAGAGGCGTCAAGGGCGCCTTCGAGGCGGTGCGCCGGGGTGTACGAAACGCTCTGGACGCGGGTCTACTGGTGGGCATCTCGACCTACGCCACGCGTCAAAGCGCCCTGCAACACGCCATTTGGCCCATCGCCGGGCACTGCGCGCAGTGGGGAGTCCACGAGCTGACCGTCTTCGACGCGATTCAGACGGGAATCCTGAAGGATCAAAGCGGGATCGGCCTCGACCAGAACGCCCGCAAAACACTGCTGGCCGACAGCCAAAAGATCAATCGAAGGTTCAAGGGCAGATTGCGGGTCGTCACCCAGACCTGGACCAACACCGGACGCGGGTTTTCCCGGTTCATCGGCTGTCTTGCGGCCAACCTGCAGCTGCATGTCACGGCCCAGGGGGAGTTTACACCCTGCGATTTCACACCGCTGACGTTTGGCAATATCAGGCGGGAGAGTGTGCGGGAACTCTGGCAAAAAATGCTGCAGCACCCTGCCTACTGCCAGCGCAGCATTGCGTGCCGCATGCAGAATGCGGATTTCCGGAAGAAATATATCGAGACGATCCCGCAGGAGGCGGATCTGCCCTATCCCATTTTTCGGCTGTGAACAGGCAGGGGAACAACATCGCGCAGACAAACCGCTCCCGCAACGGCGGGACCCCTGCGGGAGCGGCCTGCCCTGGCGGCCAGCGCCGACAATCAGTGCGTGGTCGGCCCGGCCTCCTTTTTCCCCTCTTGTTCCTGCTGGGCCTTGCGGGCCTCCTCGATCTTTTCCTGGAGCTGTTTTCCGGCCGCCTGGAAGGATCCCGCCACCAAGCCGTAGGTCACGGCCGGGATCACCAGCTCGCCGGACTGCTGTTCGGCGCCGTCGGCCCCGGTGGCCAGACACTGGATGCGGATGACGCCGTTTCTCAACGACACGGTGCCCAGTTTCTCGATCAGAATGACGCTCATGCCTGATTTCCTCCTTCTATCTTGCAGGTTGCGTTGATGGGGTGTCTTGCAAAAGGCGCCGGACCGGCAAAGCGCCATGGCAAGACCGAATGCATGGTACCACATACGGTACCAATGTCAAGCGAATAATCCGGACGGGACGCCCGCCCATGCCCCTCGGTGAGGCCGGCGATGGCTGCGCCCCCCCGCACCCAAGGAGCCACCCGAAATGATCCTCAAACTGGCCGCCGATCTGTCGCCCGCCGCCAGGGCCGAGCTGCTCCGGACCCTGCGCCGGCACCACTACGACTGCCGCGCCCTGGCCGGCTTCGACCCTCCGGCCATCGGGATTCTGGGCGGGGCGGCCATCGACGAGGCCTTTCTGCGCGATCTGGAAGGAGTCGCCGGCCTGGTGCCGGTCCCAACCCCCTTCAAACTGGCCGGCCGCGCCATGCACCCGGCCGACACCCGCGTGGCGGTGGGCGATGTGGTGGTGGGGGCCGACCGCCTGACGGTCATCGCCGGACCCTGCGCCGTGGAAAGCCGCGGGCAGATCATGGCGGCCGCCGCCGCGGTGCGCCGCGCCGGGGCGGTCCTGTTTCGCGGCGGGGCCTTCAAGCCGCGCACGTCGCCCTACGCCTTCCAGGGACTGCAGGAAGAAGGCCTGCGCCTGCTGGCCGAGGTGCGCGAGGCCACCGGCATGCCGGTGGTCAGCGAGATGACCGCCACGGCCCAGGCCGACCTGATGATGAAGTACATCGACCTGGTCCAGATCGGGGCCCGCAACATGCAGAACTTCGAGCTGCTCAAGTGCGTCGGGCGCATGGGCAAGCCGGTGCTGCTCAAGCGCGGGCTGTCGGCCACGATCCAGGAATGGCTCATGAGCGCCGAGTACATCCTTTCCGAGGGCAACCCCCGGGTGATCCTCTGCGAGCGGGGCATCCGCACCTTCGAGCCCTACACGCGCAACACCCTGGACCTGACGGCCATCCCGGTGCTGCGCAACCTCACCCACCTGCCCATCATCATCGATCCGAGCCACGCCACCGGGATCCGCGAAAAGGTGGCCCCCATGGCCCGGGCCGCCATCGCCGCCGGAGCCGACGGGCTGATGATCGAGGTCCATCCCGACCCCGACCGAGCCCTATCCGATGGCCCCCAGAGCCTCTATCCGGATCAGTTCGCCGGCCTGATGCGCGATCTGTACGTCATCGCGCCGGTGGTGGGCAAGCAGGTGGACTTCGGTTACCTGGACAAGGCCGCCGCCATCCGGCGCCTGGACGCCGGCGACGGGGCGCGGCGGCGAGCGGCGTTCATCGGGCGCATCGGCACCTTCAGCCACAAGGCCTGCATGCAGTACTTCGGGGAGCGGGTCGAGGCCGTTCCAATGCACTCTTTTACCGATCTGTTCGAGGCGGTGACCGACGGACGGGCCGACTTCGGCATCGTGCCCATCGAAAACAGCCTCTCGGGCAGCATCCACCAGAACTACGACCATCTGCTGACCTACGATCTGAAGATCATCGGCGAGATCAAGCTGCGGATCGTTCACCTTCTCATGGCCCGGCCCGGCACACGCATCACGGATGTGCGCCGGGTCCTTTCCCACCCCCAGGTATTCGGCCAGTGCCTTTCGTACCTGGATCGTTTCGACTGGGAGCGGGTGGCGGTGAGCGACACGGCCGGAGCCGCCGAACGGGTGGCCGGTGGCACGGATGCGGGCGACGCGGCCATCGCCAACCGGGTGGCCGCCGAGATTTACGGCCTCGAAATCCTGGCCGAGGGGATCGAGACCAACCCGCGCAACTACACGCGCTTCGTGGTGGTGGGCCGCCAGTCCATCGAGGGGCGGACCCCACAAAAGTCATCCATCATCTGCGCGGCGCGCAACGAGCCCGGGGCCCTGTATGCCATCTTGCAGATCTTCGCCGAGAACCGGATCAACATGATCAAGCTCGAATCGCGGCCCATGAGCGGCGAGCCCTGGCGCTACATGTTCTACATCGACCTGGAGGCCAATCTGGACGATCCGGGCCTGGCCCCCGTGCGCCAGGCCCTGGCCGAACGGGCCGAGTTTCTCAAGCTCCTGGGAAGCTACTGATCGTTGAAATGGTGCGCCCCCATCTCCAGGGTCAGCGGATCGCCGTCGCAGAGCCGCCGGGCCAGGGCCTCGGCCCGGGGCACCTCGTAGGCCATGAAATAGCGCGCCGCAAAGATCTTGCCCGTGTAAAAATCGACATCTGCGCGGCGCGGCGCGGTTTCCAGGGCCGCCTGGGCCACCACGGCCTGGCCCAGCCATTGCCAGGCCACGGTGACGATCCCGAACAGCTCCAGGTAAAGGGTGGCGTCGGCCAGAAAGACCTCGGGCCCCTTTTCCAGGGCCAGCCCCACCAGGTGGCCGGTGGTGCGCTCCAGCACGGCCAGGGCCGCTTCGAGCCCTTCGGCCATCCCGGCCAAGGTCGCATACCCACGGGCTTGGGCCATGGTCCGGCGCATCTCGGCAGCCAGCAGCCTGAGGGCCCGCCCGTTTTCCATCACCACCTTGCGTCCCAGCAGGTCCATTGCCTGGATCCCGGTGGTCCCCTCGTGGATGGGGTGGATGCGAATGTCGCGGAAATGCTGCTCCACCGGAAAATCCTCGCAGTACCCGTAGCCGCCGAAGCACTGGATGGCCGCGCTGGTGGCCAGAATCCCGGCCTCGGCGGGATAGGACTTGGCCACCGGGGTGAGCAGATCGAGAAGCAGGGCGCTGTCTTGCTTTTCCGGGTCGCGGCAGACCGCGGCCCGGTCCGCCAGCAGGCTGCAATACAGGATCAGGCCCAGGGCCCCTTCCACCACGGCCCGCTGGAAAAGCAGCATGCGCCGCACGTCGGCGTGTTCGATGAGGGGCACCTGGGGCTGGGCCGGGTCCTTGGCCCCCACCGGTCTGCCCTGGCGGCGCTGGCGGGCGTAGTCCAGGGCCGCGCCGTAGGCCGCCGAGGCGATGGCGGCGGCCCCCAGACCGACCCCCAGGCGGGCCTCGTTCATCATCTGGAACATCTGGCGCAGCCCGCGGTGAGCCTGGCCCACCAGATACCCGTGGCAGTCGCCCCCCTCGCCCATGGCCAGCTCCGTGATGGGGGCGCCGCGGTACCCGAGCTTGTGGTAGATGGCCGCCACCTGGATGTCGTTGGCCACCAGGGTCCCGTCGGCCGCCAGGCGCTTTTGGGGCACGATGAACAGGCTGATCCCCTTGACCCCCGCCGGGGCTCCGACCGTGCGCGCCAGCATGAGGTTGACCACATTTTCCACCCCGTCATGGTCGGCGCAGGAGATGAAGATCTTCTGGCCCCGGATCCGGTAGGTGCCGTCGGCGGCCGGCTCGGCCGTGGTGGCCAGATCGGCCAGGGAGCTGCCGGCCTCCGGTTCGGTCAGGGCCATGGTCCCCTGCCAGCGGCCGGCCAGCATGGGCGGCACCCAGGTCTCGATCTGCGATGGGGTGCCAAAGGAAAGGATCAGGTGGGCCGCGCCGGCGGTCAGTTCGGGATAGACCGAGGCTGAATAGTTGGCCGCGGCGAAGATGAAGCGGCAGGCGTTGCCCACGGTCAAGGGGAGCTGCAGCCCGTCGTGTTCCTCGGCGAAGCTGGAGGCGATCCAGCCGCCGGCGCCGAACTCGGTCATCACCCGGCCCACCGAGGGATGGACCCGCACCCGGCCGTCCACCAGCACCGGTGCCTGTCGGTCCATCTCAGCAAAGCCGGGGGCCAGCAGGTCCCGGGCCAGCCGGTCGGCCGCCTCCAGAGTCAGGTCCACGCTCTTGCGGTGGTGCTGGGCAAAGTAGTCATGGCGGCACAGGGACGAAACGTCCAGCACCTCGTGGAGCAAAAAGCGCAGGTTGCGTCGGGAATAGGTGCGGGCACTCATGGGGGGCTCCTTGGGGCTGCCGGGGGCTCAGGGCAGCAGGCGGTTGATGGGCGCCAGGATCATCCACTGGAAAAATCGGATCACCGGGCCCAGCACGTCCAGGTAGAGAAGGCCGACGATGATGATCAGGCCGTAGCGCTCGAGGCGCAAAATGACGTTTCGGACGGCGGCGGGGGCGACGCTGAGCAACATCTTGGAGCCGTCCAGCGGCGGCAGGGGAATCAGGTTGAAGGCGGCCAGGATGATGTTGATCTGGGCGAAATAGAAGAGCAGCTTGGCCGGCAGGGCCTGGGCAGGGAGGGCAAGCCAGCGGTAGGCCAGCAGGGCCCCGAAGGCCAGCAGGGTGTTGGCGATGATCCCGGCGGCCGACACCAGCAGCATCCCCGCGCGCTGCGGATGCAGGCGGCGCAAGTTGACCGGAACGGGCTTGGCCCAGCCGAAGCCGAAGACAAAGAGCATCAGGGTCCCCATCGGATCGAGGTGCTTGAGGGGATTCAGGGTCAGCCGGCCGAAGGTCCGGGCGGTGGGATCGCCCAGCCGATCGGCCGTCCACCCATGGGCCAGTTCGTGAAAGATGACGGCGTAGAGCAGCGGAATGGCGATCAGGACGAAGGTCAACGGATCGTTGATCAGAATCTTTAACAGCCCCATGGCGCTCCTGGAGACACCTTCAGCCCTCATCCGCCCGGCAAACGGGGTGGGCCACCTTGCGGCAATGGCCCTGGATCATCGGCGTGCCGCATCCGTGACGGATCCGGCGCAGCACCATGTCCCGATCCAGGGGAACGCTGCCGGCCAGCAGATCCACCGGCAGATGGGCGAAGGCCTCGGGCACCATGGGCGTGCTGGGCCCGAGCACCACGGTGCGCACGGCGGGGCGGCAGCGGCCGAGAATCTCCTCGGTGGACCCGTTGAGAATCGAGGTGGCGGTGAGTACCAGCACGTCGGCCCAGTCGCCCAGCCGGTCGTAGAATTCACCGCGCTCACCGATCCGCTTGCCCGCGTCGAGAACCATCAATTGGCAGCCGCTGGCGTCGAAGCGCGCCTGCATGGGAGCGAAGTGGCCCACCATGGCCACATGGGTGCCGGACGCGATCCCCAGAGCGTCAAAGAGCCGGTCGCCGGAGCGGTCCTCGGGCATGCCGGCGGCGCGGGTCGCATTCAGGGCGTTGATCAGGGCCAGGGCCATGGAGCGGCGCAGGCGCAGCGGATGGCGGATCCAGGCCAGCAGTTCGACGGCCGGTCGGCCCTCGAAGTCCTCGTAGCCGCCCCCGCCGCCGCCACAGCAATGCCCCTCCTCGATCCAGGAATAGGCGATGCCCAGCCCCCCGTCGGAGGTGGCCACGGCGGTGTAGCCCAGACCCACCGAAACGATGTCGACGGTCACCTCTCGGGCTTTGGCTTCAAAGCACGTGTAGAGCTTTTCGATCAGTTGCATGAATCTCTTTCCGGCATGTCGTGTTTTACACGCGGGCGCCGCCGGCATCCCGGCCCACCGGTTCCAGGCGGCACGGCTGACCTCCAGTTCCCCCGCCCCGCCGCCGGCAGCCGTCGTCACGCGCACCGCTTGCCCATCGGCCAGCCCCGGCGCGGCGGCAAAGGACCGGCCTAACCCGCCAGCCGGGCCACGGTCTCCCGCGCCTCGGCCATCATGCGGTCGAACAGCTCCCGGACCGTGGGGATGTCGCGCACCAGGCCGATGCCCTGCCCGCAGGCCAGGATCCCGCAGGCGGTGTCTCCGGTGCGGTACATCTGGCGCGCCTTTTCGCCCGAGGCGGCCTGGATCAGCTCCTCCAGCCCGGCCCCGGCGTTCTCCAGTTCGATGCACTTTTCGGCCGCCGGGTTGCACCAGACCCGATGGGTGGCCCCGATGGAGCGCATCACCAGGCGGGTGTCCAGTTCGCTGGCCCCCAGCAGGGCCTGCTTGACGTTGTCGTGGATGGGGCACTCCCGGGTGGCCAGCAGCCGGGTGCCGATGATGACCGCCTCGGCCCCCAGGGCCAGAACCGCCGCCAGGCCGCGGCCGTCGGAAACCCCGCCGCCGCCGATCACCGGCAGGCTCACGGCGTCCTTGACCGTGGGCACCAGCACCAGGGTGCCGATGTCCAGCTTGCCCGTGGCCCCGCCGTTCTCGTAGCCCACCACGGTGACGATGTCGGCCCCCAGGGCTTCGATCTTCCGGGCGTAGCGCACGCCGACGCACTTGTGGATCCAGGTCATGCCGGCGGCCTTGAAGCGCCGGCTCAGGGCTTCGGGGGCCGAATGGCCCGAGGTTTCCACGATCCTGACCCCTTTTTCCTCCAGGACCCCCACATACTCGTCGTTGTCGATGGGACGCATGGCGGGAAAGAGGTTGATGTTCACGGCAAAAGGCCGGTCGGTGAGCTCCCGGATACGGTCGATGGCCGCGGCGAACTCCCCGCGGGACGGGTAGATGGCCGAGGCCAGGATGCCCAGGCCGCCGGCGTTGGCGATGGCGGCCACGAAATCGGCGCTGCTGATGGACATCATGGTCCCGCCGACGATGGGATAGGGGATGCCGAGCATGCGGGTGATGCGGGTTTCGAACATGGCGGACTCCTGTTTTGGATGGAAGGCTGCGGGCCGTTGCCGCAGCGCTTGGCAACCTATCAGAAATTTGGGTGGGTGCAAAAGGAATTCTGCCGGCCCGCCGCCCTGCGGCCCAGGCCGTAGAGGGCCCCGAAGGACGGAGGGCCTCAGGCCGGCGCGCCCTGGCCGCCTTGCTCCAGCACCCGGATAATCTGGAACAGAACACGGTTGACCGGGGTGGGCACCCCGTAGCGCTGGCCCAGTCGGAGCACCGTGCCCGCGAAGATGTCGACCTCGGTGCGGCGGCCGGCCTCGATGTCCTGGAGCATGGAGGTCTTGCCATCCGGCGCGAGGGTCGAAAGGACCTTGAACCATCCGTCGATGTCGGTCTCGGACAGGTCGACCCCGGCCGGTCCGGCCACGGCGATGACCTCGCGCATCAGGGCGGCCATCAGGTCCCGGGCCTCGGCCCGGGTCTGGAAAACGCCGTAGGGGGCGCGCATCGCCGCCGAGGCCTGGTTGACCCCCACATTGACCATGAACTTCCACCAGAGGGCACGGATCATGTCCGGCGGGGTTTCAACGACGATTCCGGCCCGCCCGAAGGCGTCCCGCACCCGGCCCACCCGTTCGCTGACGGTGGTGTTGTCCGCCTCGCCCAGCAGATGCCGTCCAGGCCGGCTGTAGGTCACCCGATGGCCTTCGCGCACGGCGTCGATCCCCACCGAAACGCCGTACAGGACCTTGTCCATCCCCACGGCGGCCCCGATGATCGCCTCGCTTTCGATCCCGTTCATCACCGACAGGATCACGGTCCCGTCGCCGACGAAGGCCTTGAGCTCCGCCGCGGCCCCGGCGAGATGATGGTGCTTGAGGCCCACGATGATCAGATCGGCCGGTTCGGGGCTGTCCTCCGGAGAGGCTACCGGCAGGAGGACGGGGCGGCCGTTGACCACCAGTCCGCCGCGTTCGAGCCGCTCGCGGCGCGCGCCGCGGGCGATGAGGCGGGTGGTGAATCCTTCGGCGGCGGCGAAGCAGGCGGCAAAATAGGCGCCCATGGCGCCGGCACCGAAAATGGCGACTTGACGAATCGGGTTCATCGGCACTTTCCGCCGCCACAGGCGGCCAAGGGGGGGGCCGCCGCGCCGGCGTCTGAAAACAGAGTCCGCCCCGGCTGGCCCGCACACCGGCCTGTTATCACAGCCGGCATTGAAATGCACGGGGTCATGAGGCCCGCACACGGCCTGGTCAAAATTCTGCGCTCCTCTCTGCGAGGAATTTTTTCCGGGTCGGAAAGGCAATGCTCGCGTCCGCTTTCATTTTGGCACCGTCGCGGGGCGTTGACAGGACCGCGGGGCGGCGCGGCCGCACCGCCGTTTGCACGCCCGTGGCCGAGGTGGTAAAGTGAGAAAATCCAATGCCACCAGCCCGGGAGGTGCCCCATGACCATCCCCCAGACGATACGCTCTTTGCTCGAACACTTGAACATCGCCGCCTACGTGCGGGACAGCCGCCACCGGCTCCTTTACATGAACCCGGCGGCGGCCCGTCTCACCGGCTGGCGCCCGGCCCAGGTCGAAGGCCGGCGCTGCGAGGACGTGTTCGGCGAGGCGTCGAGTGGCGACAGGTCGGACCAACCCTGCTTTTGCACCATTCAAACCCAGTGCGGCACCTCTCACAAGGCGCGGGTGATGGCATCCCCGCTGGACCTGGGGGCCGAGATGGGGGCGGTGGTGCTCCTCGAAACGGACTTCACCGATCCCACCACGGCGGCCGCACCCCGGAGCACGATCGGGCAGGATGCCCTGGAGGCGGCCGTGGCCGGGCAGCGCTGGGCCGAGGCGACCCTGGCGGCCCAGGACGAATTTGTCAGCGGGATTTTCGACGCCATCCAGGAAGGGATCAGCATCCTCGATCCGGATCTGACCATCCGGCGCGTCAACCGCGTCATGAAGCAGTGGTACGCCGATCGGAAACCCCTCGAGGGGCGCCGCTGCTACGTGTGCTACCACGACCGCATCGGGCCCTGCCATCCCTGCCCGACCCTGCGCTGCCTCCAGACCGGCCAGGTGGAACGCGAAATCGTTCCCGGCCCCAAAGGGTCGCCGGTGCAATGGATCGAGCTGTTCAGCTTCCCGGTCAAGGCCCCCGGGTCCGACAAGGTGCGCCAGGTGGTGGAATTCGTGCGCGACATTACGGCCCGGGTGCAGATGGAGATGCAGCTGTCCCACCTGCAGCGCCTGGAAGCCTTCGCCACCTTGACCCGGGGCCTCGTCCATCAGCTCGAAGCCGTCCTGGGGGAAACCCGGGACCTGGCGGCACGCGCCGTAGCACCCGGCGGCGACCCGGACCAAACGGCCGGCCCGCTGGCCGATCGTCTCGAGCGCATGGCCCGAATTCTCGAACAGCTGAAAACCTACGCCGCCGGGGAACGCTACGACATCACCCCCGTGGCGCCGGCGGCTCTGGTGGAAAAGACCCTTGAACGCATCGCCCCCCTGCTGGCCGGAGAGATCCGCATCGAGACGGACCTGGCCGGCGACCTGCCCATGGTGGCGGTGGATGCCACTCAGATCCGGCTGGCCCTTTCCAACCTGATCCGCAACGCCGCCGAGGCCCAGGGGGTCTCGGGTCAGGTCCGGGTGACCGGCCGCCGTTTTTCCGGCACGCCGCCGGTGATCGGGGCGCCAGCGGGGCGCTATCTGCTCGTGAGCGTCGAGGACAGGGGCTGCGGCATGGCCCCGGAAACCTGCCGCAGGATGTTCGAACCGTTTTTCTCCACCAAGGGATACGGGCGGGGTCTGGGAGGCGCGGCGGTCTCGTGGATCGTCTCGGCCCACAGGGGCTGGATGGACGTGCGGTCGCAACCCGGGCAGGGCACCCAGGTCACGGTCTACCTGCCGGCGGCCGGAGAGGACGCCGCGGCGTTCATCGGCTGACAGGGCCCGCCGCCGCGGGGCCTGTTGCGTCGCTTCTGCCCGCCTCCCGGAGGCGTCAGCGCAGCGCGCCGAGAAAGCGCCCCACCTCGGCCAGACCGCCGCGGTCCAGGGCGCGGATCGTCTCGGTGCCGACGACCGCGATGTCCGCCCGCCCCCTGAGAAAGTCGACATCCGTCTTGCGTCTGACCCCGAAACCCACCGCCAGGGGCAGATCGGTGTGGCGCCGGCAGCGGTCCAGGTAGTCCTCCAGCGACTCGCCGAAGGCGGTCTCGGCGCCGGTGACCCCCTTGCGGGCCACGCAGTAGACGAACCCGCCGGCGTGCCGGGCCAGATAGGCCATGCGCCGCTCCGAAGAGGTGGGGGCGAAGATCAGGATCGGGTCGAGCCCCTCGGCCCCCATGGCCTCGAGGTACGCGGCCCCTTCCTCGGGGGGCAGGTCGGGAACGATGGCCCCATGCAGTCCGGCCCGGGCCGTGGCCCGGGCAAAAGACGCCACCCCGCGCTTATACAGGATGTTGTAGTAGGTCATGAAAACGAAGGGGATGGCGAAATCGGCGGCCACCCGGCCGGCAAAGGCCAGGCAGCGGTCCACCGTGGCCCCGGCGGCCAGGGCGTCCTGGTTGGCCCTCAGGATCACCGGGCCGTCGGCGATGGGTTCCGAAAAGGGAATCTGGAGCTCCATCAGGTCCACCCCGCTTTCCACCATGGTCCCCACCAGATCGTAGGACGCCTCCAGAGAGGGGTAGCCCACCACGATGTGGGTCATGAGCAGGATCTCGTTTTCCTCTTTTCGCCGGCGGATGTGGGCGGTCAGGTGCATGCAGGAGCCTCGCGGCGACACCCTTTGCGGACGGCCAGAAGACCGACGGCCGAGACGTCCGGGCGCCGTGATCAGGTTGCGGAGCGGTAGGCGGCGGCCTTCTCTTGGATGAAGGCCCGCCACTGGGGGTCATCAAAGGCGTCGGCCACGGTAAAGATATCCTTGTCGGCCCGGCCCGACTGGTTGATGATGATGGCGGCCTCGCGGCCCAGGGTGGGGGCTTCCTTGAAGGCCTGGACAAAGGCATGGGCCGACTCCAGGGCCGGCACCAGCCCTTCCTTGCGCATGGTCAGCGCCAGGGCCGCGATGACCTCCTGGTCGGTGGCGGCTTCGAAGCGCACCCGGCCGGCGGTCTTGAGATGGGCCAGGATGGGTGAAACGCCGATATAGTCCAGCCCGGCGGCCACGCTGTGGGTCTCGCGCATCTGGCCGTCTTCGTTCTGCAGAAAGAAGGTCTTGTAGCCCTGGGCCACTCCCACGCTGGCATCCGGCCAGGCCAGCCGGGCCGCGTGGCGGCCCGAGGACGGGCCGTGCCCGCCTGCCTCCACCCCCACCAGCGCCACCGGATCATCCATGAAGGCCTGGAACAGCCCCAGGGCGTTGGAGCCACCGCCCACGCAGGCATAGACGCGCTCCGGCAGCCGGCCGGTCTGGGCCAGGATCTGCTCCCGGGCCTCGCTCCCGATGATCGACTGGAAGTAGCTGACCATCTCCGGGAAGGGATGCGGGCCGCAGGCCGTCCCGAGCACGTAGTGGGTCGTGTCCATGCGCGTCACCCAGTCGCGGAAGGCCTCGTTGATGGCGTCCTTGAGGATCCGGCTGCCGGCCTCCACCGGTACCACCTCGGCCCCCAGGCGCTGCATCCAGAAGACGTTGGGCCGCTGGCGCGCCACATCCACGGCCCCCATGTAGATCGTACACTCGAGACCAAAACGCGCCGCCATGGTGGCCGTGGCCACCCCGTGCTGGCCGGCGCCGGTCTCGGCGATGACCCGGGTCTTGCCCATGCGCTGGACCAGCAATCCCTGGCCCATGACGTTGTTGGCCTTGTGGGCGCCGGTATGGTTCAGGTCCTCGCGCTTGATGAAGATCCGGGCCCCGCCGAAATGGGCCGTCAGATTGGGGGCGAAGGTCAGGGGGGTGGGCCGGCCGGCGTAGTTGGCCATCAGCGCCACATAGGCCTGCCAGAAGGCCGGGTCCCGGCGCGCCCGGTCGAAGGCGGCGCGCAGCTCCTCGAAGGTGGTCTGGAGGATCTCGGGCACGAAGGCGCCTCCGAAATCTCCGAAGTATCCGTTTTCAGATGGTCTCATGGGCTCCCAGGCTCTGGGCGAAAACGTAACGGTCCGTGCGGCAGAACAGCTCCGAAAAAAGCGCGGCCGGCGCTTGGGGGAAGTTGAGGTAGCGGCGCACGGCCAGAATCGGGGTTCGCGGCTCCAGCTGCAGATGGCGCAGGCGCGCTCCGGAGAGATAATCGATGCGAAAGGTCTGACGGCCCCCGGTGGGGCGCAGATAGTAGTGTTCGGCGGCCACCCGGGCCAGAGAGCGCCCCTCCATGTCGAGGCGGTCGAATCCGGCGAAATGGTCCGGATCCAGGTAAAAGTCCTCGATGAGGACCGGGACCTGATCGGTGACGCTCAGGCGCGAAAAGAAGAAGGCCTCCCGGCCGGCGAAGGGATTGTGGGGGCTGCGGGCGATCAGGCGCCGTTTGGGCCGCGACAGCAGCCGGGTGCTCACCGCCACCCCGGTTTGCAGAAACGAGGCGCTGGTGCCGGCCAGGGAAAACAGGTCCACCTCCTGCTCCGGGGCCTGGACGAAGGTGCCCGACCCGCGGCGGCGCGCCAGGACTCCCCGCCGCACCAGCAGATCGGTGGCCTGGCGCGCGGTGGGACGCCCGATGCGGTGGGTGGCGGCCAGTTGATGCTCGGAAGGAATGCGGCTGCCGGGCGGGTAGACGCCCTTGCGGATCTCTCCCAGCAGCAGCTCGGCCAGCTGGTGATATAGGGGTATGGGGGACGCGGGATTGAGCATGAAAAGCGGTTCCTCCACAGAAATTGGCGCCGCGGCCATCTTAAAGTTGTTCCAAGATAGCGGCTTACTGGAAAAGTTGTCAAGACAATTCCAAAAGCACCCGAGGGCTGGCCCCTGAACTTTCCGCCTTCAATAGCCCGCCGCTACCGGTAGTGGCGATAGTCGATCCCGTAGCGCCGGGCCTTGTAGTTGAACTTGCGCACCGTGGTCTGGAGCAGATCTGCGGCCCGGGTGATGTTGCCCCGTGTATTTTTGAGCGCATCGATGAGCATCTCGCGCTCCAGGTTGGCCACCGCCTCTTCCAGGCCGCGGGTGGGCAGGGTATTGGACTCGCTGCCGGTCTGGAGGGTGGGCGGCAGGTGGTAGCTGTGAATCACCCCCTCTTCGCACAGCAGCACGGCCCGCTCGATGCAGTTTTCCAGTTCGCGCACGTTGCCCGGCCAGTGGTAGGCCATGAGCATGTCGATGGCCGGGGTGGAAAAACGGCGGATCTCCTTGCCGTTCTCCCGGCCGTACCGGTCCAGAAAAAAGTCGGCCAGCAGCAGGATGTCGGTCTTTCGTTCCCGCAGGGGGGGCATGTAGATGGGAAACACGTTGAGCCGGTAGTAGAGATCGCCGCGGAAGGTTTCGTCCTCCACGGCCTGTTCGAGGTTCTTGTTGGTGGCGGCCACCACCCGCACGTCGGTCTTGATGGTGCGGTGGCCGCCCACCCGTTCGAACTCGCGCTCCTGCAGCACGCGCAGCAGGTTGGCCTGCACATCCAGGCCGATGGAGCCGATCTCGTCGAGAAAGATCGTCCCCCGGTGGGCCAGCTCGAAGCGCCCCAGCTTCTGCTTGATGGCCCCGGTGAAGGCCCCCTTCTCGTGACCGAACAGTTCGCTTTCGATGAGGTTGACCGGAATGGCGGCGCAGTTGACCTTGACGAAGGGCCCCTTGGCCCGCGCGCTGTTGTAGTGGATCGAGTTGGCCACCAGCTCCTTGCCGGTGCCGCTCTCGCCGCGGATCAGGACCGTGGCGTTGGAGCGCGAGACCTGGCTGATCATCTGGAAGACCTCGCGCATCTTGTTGCTGTTGCCGATGATGTTGGTGATGCGGTACTTGTTTTCCAGTTCGCTGCGCAGGTTGAGGTTCTCCTGGCGCAGCTTCTCCTTTTCCAGGTGGATGCTTTCCAGGTTGATGACCTGCTGGGCGACCATGGTGGCCACCACCGAGAGGAGTTTTTCGCTCTCCTTGAGCTGGGCCGGCCCGTCGAAGGCCCGATCGGCGCTCAAGGCCCCTACCACCCGGTTGCCCTTCTTGATGGGCACGCAGATAAAGGAGAGTTCACGATCCTCCTTGCTGCGCCGGGCCCGGTCGAGAAAACGCGGTTCCTGACTGATGCGCGGGATGGAAACGGCCCTGCCGTTGGCGATCACATCGCCGATGATCCCTTCGCCGAGCTTGTACTTGACGCGCTGGACGGTCTGGCTCGGCAGGCCGTGGGCCACTTCGATGTTGATTTCGTTGCGCACCAGGTCGAGAATGGTAATGGTGCCGCGGATCAGGTGCTTGGCGCTGGAAAGGATTTCGAGCACCCGGTAAAGGGCCTTTTTGAGATCGAGGCTTTCGTTGAGGGCCTGGCTGATCTCGTAGAGCAGGGGAACGTCCTCGATGCGGTTGGTGGACCGGGCAGTGGGAGCCATGCCGTCATCTTTCTTGGAAAGCGGGATGCCGCCGGGGGCGGGCAGCCGAAAAAAACGAAATTGGTCGATAGAGGGCCTTCTTAGAACAAATTTGTAAGTCTTGGCAAGGCCCAAAGGACGTCTTCGTGATCCTGCACCTCGACATGGACGCCTTTTTCGCCTCGGTCGAACAGCGCGACAACCCGGCCTACCGGGGCCGCTGCCTCATCGTGGGCGGCACCTCCCCGAGGGGCGTGGTGGCCGCCGCCAGCTACGAGGCGCGCCGCTTCGGGGTGCGCTCGGCCATGCCGATCTTCCAGGCCCGCAGGCTGTGCCCCCAGGCGATCGTCGTGCCGCCGCGCCGGGACTGCTACACCCAGGTGAGCCGCCGCGTCATGGCCCTGCTGGCGCGCTTCAGCCCCCTGGTCGAGCCGGTATCCATCGACGAGGCCTTTCTGGACGTGTCCGGATGCGGGCGGGTGGCTGGACCGGCCGAAGAGATCGCCCGGCGCATCAAGGCGGCGGTCTACGATGAGGTGGCCCTGACCTGCTCGGTGGGCGTGGCGCCGGTCAAATTCCTGGCCAAGATCGCCTCGGACATGGGCAAGCCCGACGGGTTGACGGTCATCCGGCCCGAGGAGGTGCCGGCGGTCATCGCCAGGCTCCCCCTGGCCCAGGTTCCCGGTGTGGGCCCCGCGGCCCTCGGACGACTGGCCCCCCTCGGTCTGCGCACCCTGGGCGATGTCAACCGCCTTACCGAGGCCCAGCTCCAGCGGCGGCTGGGCAAGTTCGGGCGCCGCCTGGCCGCCCTGGCCCGGGGCGAAGACCCTTCCCCGGTGACGCCCGCCGGCGATCCCAAGTCCATCAGCGCCGAACAGACCCTGGCCGAGGACACGGTCAACCGGAACGACTTGGCCGCCCTGCTCCTGGCCCAGGCCGCGGAAGTGGCGCGCCAGCTGCGGCGCAAGGGATTTCGCGCCCGCACGGTGGTGCTCAAGCTCAAACACGACGATTTTCGCCAGGCCACCCGCAGCCGGACCCTGGCCAGCCCGACCCAGAGCGCCACCACGATTCACCAGGCGGCCGTGGCCCTGCTCGACCAATACCGGCTGACCCGGCCGGTGCGCCTCGTGGGGATCGGGGGCGCCGGCCTGGTGCCGGCCGCCGCCCCGGTTCAGGCCGACCTTTTCGACGGGGCGCGGCGCGCCGATGCGGCCTGGGAACGGGTCGAACGCGCCCTGGATGCCATCGAGGCCCGCTTCGGTCCGGCCGCCGTGCGCCGGGCGGGCCAAACGAACGGCAAGGACGGTTGACGCGGGCCCGGAGGGCCGGCAGGCAACAACGGAAAGACCAACGATGGACGGAGGAACGCCAAATGGCGCCAAAACGAATTCGCAGATCCGGGCCGATCGCCGGTCTGACCCTGGCACTGCTGCTCTTGGCCGCGGCCGGGGGCCCGGCCGCGGCCAAGCCCTATCTGAGTGCTGACAACGTGCCCATGGCCGCCGGCTATCGCAGCGACATCGTGGTCGGCGGCCTGGCCCATCCCTGGGGCATGGCGTGGCTGCCCGACGGTACCCTGCTGGTCACCGAACGGCCGGGCCGCCTGCGGCTGGTCCGCGAAAATGGACTGGCGCCGGAACCGGTGTCCGGTTTGCCGGAAATATTCGTCTCGGGCCAGGCCGGGTTGCTGGATGTGGCGGTGGATCCGGATTTTGAGGCCAACCGATGGATCTATTTGAGCCATGCCCATGGCCAGCGGTCGGAAAACCGCCTCAGGGTGGTTCGGGCCAGGCTGGAAAACGGCGCCCTGAAAGAGGTGGTGACGCTCTGCGAAACCCTTCAGGCCAAAAGCGGGACCCAGCATTTCGGGTCCCGTCCGCATCCTGCCGGCCGACGCGGCCGACCAGGAGACGGCACCGTAAGTCCTTCAGTCCTTGATCGTTTTGGACAGATCCGGCAGGGTCTCGGGCCGGCCGCGGTGCATGTAGCGGCTCTCGCCGCTGCGGGCGGTGACGTTTTCGTAAACCCCGTCGTCGCGCTTGACGAGTTTGGTGAATCCCAGGTCTTTCAATTCGCTGTTGGTTTTGGGGGTGCGGATGCCCACCAGGGAGATCAGCCGGCGCAACGGTCCGCCGCAGTCCGGACAGACGGCGAGCGGTTCGTCGTGGATCGACTGGACCGCCTCGAAGACCCGCCCACGCTTGCAGGCCGGGCCGATATGCTCATACTCGTAGACCGCCATGGGAAAAGACAGCTCCGCCTCACATTAACAATCTGTTATAAACGGTGCCGGTTAGATATCGCGAAGCGGGTTTTCGATCGTGACCCCGCGGATCATCTGGCCATCGCCCAGATTCTCTGAAAAGATCTTTGCGCAACGCGCCTCTTCCGCCGCGGTGACGATCAGCGCGTCCCAGAAGGAAATGCGGTGCAGAATACTGCAGTCGATGGCCTGCTCAATCCGCGCCGGCGTGATCTGGACGACTTCGAAGCGTTCGAAACGGTGGAGCACGTCCTTTACGAGCAACGGATCGGCCCCCAGCTTGCGCGTGGCGGCGACGAAAAATTCCTGCATCACCTGCGTGGAGATGACGATGCGGTCTTCAACCATGCGCCTTTTCAGCAATTCGCGACACAATCCCTGCTTCCGGGGTTCTCCCTGGTCCATGGTGTAAACCAGGATGTTGGTGTCGATGAACACCTTACTCATTGTAGAGTTCCTCGCGACGCCAACGCCGGCCTTTGGAGTCCGCACCGGCCCGATCCATCAGCTCGAAGCAATCGTCGATCCATCCGGTTTCCCGGGACCCGACGGTATCCTCGAGCAGTTGGCGCACCAGCCCGTTGAGGGACGTCTGATTCCTTTCGGCATACCGCCGACCGGCTTGGAGCAGGTCTTCATCGATCGAGATGGTGACATTGGGCATGGGAGACGCCTTCCTTTTTAACAAACGATACGTGTCCACATATTATGTGTCAAGAGCGGAGCGGGATTTTCCAGAGCATTCGCGTACCCGCCCCGGTTTTACCGGCGTTGAGCTTGCCCAAACGTTGGCCTTTTCCGAACCCTTTCGCCGCAGGTCTTCCGGAAACGTTCGGAGACCGCGGCAGGCGGTCCAAGCCTGTTACCGGCGCCCAGGGCGGCCGGTGTTTCTTCCCCTGGCTTCGAGCAGTCGGGATCTTGATGCGCTTGTGAACCCGTCATGGTTTTGTCT
>CALJLV010000084.1 GCA_937982505.1 uncultured Desulfobacteraceae bacterium
CCCGCCGGATGCTTCAATGGCGGGGCGGATAAGAGGATCGCGTTGCTCGTGCAACGTACCAGAAGCGACAATGAATTCAGCCGATGCAGATATCCCCCGATGATATTTTTTTTACACCCGTCCCGAAAGATTTACAATAAAAAAATCCTTACCAGCGGGACTCCCGGTTCGTTTTTAACGCCAAAGCCATTAGAAGCGGGCCGAACTTCCCGTAAAAGAGAGCGCTTCTTCGAGCCAATTGTCCATCTTAAGCACGTTGCGCCGCTGGCGGAAGGCCAGGCGCTGGGCCGCCCGCTGGGCCTGCAGGACCGCTTGGTGGGCCAGCAGATGAGTCACCGGCAGTCCGGCCCGGATCGCATCGGCCAGGCGGCGCCGCAGCACTTCGGGCATGAAGCGCCGCAGCAGTTCATCATCGGCGCTCATGTAAGCTTGGGCGCTTCCCTTGTCACCCTGGCGGGCGCAGCGTCCGAAAAGCTGGCGGTCGATGCGTCCGGATTCGTGCCGCTCGGTGGCGATGACATGCAAACCACCCAGCTCCGCCACCCCCCGGCCGAGCTTGATGTCCGTCCCCCGGCCGGCCATGTTGGTGGCGATGGTGATACGGCCCGCTTCGCCGGCCGCCGCCACGATACGGGCCTCCTCCTTGTGGCGCACGGCGTTGAGCAGATTGAATTCCAACTGGCCGATGGTCAGCAGGGTGGCCAGTTTTTCGCTGGCCTGAACCGAACGGGTCCCCACCAGCACCGGCCGGCCTGAAGCGTGGAGTTCGCGGATCTCTTCGACCACCGCCCGCCATTTCTCCTCCTCGGCGGCGAAGACCCGGTCCGGGAAGACTTCGCGAACACAGGGGCGGTTGGTGGGAATCGCCATCACCGGCAGTCCGTAGATGTGCCAGAATTCCCCGGCCGCCTCCCTGGCCGTCCCGGTCATCCCGGCAAGCTTGCGGAAGAACCGGAAAAACCGCTGGAAGCTGAGCCTGGCCAGGGTTTCGCTGGGGTTGCTGACCTCGACCCCCTCTTTGGCCTCCACCGACTGGTGCAACCCATGCCGCCAGGTCCGATTGGCCATGAGCCGGCCGGTGAACTCGTCAACGATGGCCACCTTTCCTTCCTGCACGACATACTGCTTGTCCCGGGCATAGAACTCCCGGGCATTAAGGGCTTGAACCACCAGCTCCTCGCGCCGTGAAGCGCCCTGCCACATGGCGGGCATGTCTGCGGCCAGATCGGCGATCCGGTCCTCACCGGTCTTGGTCAGCCGGATTTCGCGATACTTCAGATCGACCTTGTAATGAATCCCGCTCGTGAGATGCTGGCAAACACCGTAAGCCGTGGCGCAGGCGTCCACCAAGGGGCGATTTTCCTGGGGTCGGGAGATGATCAGGGGCGTGACGGCCTCGTCGATCAAGAGGCTGTCGGCCTCATCCACGATGGCCGTATCGATCCCCCGCTGGACAAGGCCCTGAAAGACCCGCAGGCCTGGCTGGAGCACGGTTCGCAACAGACGCCGGTCCGCATTCTGATAGGGGCCCAGCAGAATACGATCCCGCAGAAAATCGGCCACCAGTTCTTTGCTGGTGGTATAGACGACCCCCCGGGCGTACTGCTCCTGGCGCTGGCGCGGTTCCATGGGCCCGGTGACGCTGCCCACCGTCAGGCCGCAATAGGCGTAAAACGGCCGCATCTCCTCTTCATCACGGGCGGCCAGATAGTCGTTGACGGTGACGATGTGGCAGGGCCGGCCGCTCCACCCGGCCAGGGCGGCTGCCAGGCAGGCGGTCAGACTCTTGCCCTCTCCGGTGGCCATTTCGATGAGGTAGCCATCGTTGAGGGCCATGGCCCCCCAAATCTGGACCATGAAAGGCCTCAGGCCCAAGGTCCGGTGAGCCGCCTCCACCAGGAGAGACAGGGCCTCGTCCACCTCGGCATCCAACTCCCTCTCCACCCGCCGGAAACGCTCCGCCAATTGCTCCAGACGGTCCTTTACGCGCCGATCCGACCGGTTGCGCCACGCCATGGCCTGATCGGAAATCGCCTCGGCCCGCGTCCGGTAGCTGCGGCAACGGCGAGGAACACGCCGATATTGCCCGATCAGGCCGTACACGAAACCATCCAGACCCTGGTGCAGCTTTGCGGGGGTCTGGATCCGGGTACGCCGGTAATCGTAGGCGGGGAGCATCATATCCGGTATCGTTTTTGGAGCAATTGGCGCAGGCCGCGTCCCCATTGGACCAGCAACGCCTCGGACTCGAGGGTAAAGCGGAGCTTGCCCGATTTTCCGTGAAAGAAAGCCACCTCGTCCGAAGGCAGGACGCGGGCGTGAATCTGGAAAAAAGGTTCGGCGGCCTGGACTCCCTTTTCGTCGCTGGGTGACACGGCCACCTGGCCGCCGGCGCGCCATCCCAGGGCCGCCGAAGGGAGACGCTCCTGCTGGAAAGGGATGATGGCCACCTCACCCACTGCCACGTCCTTCCCGCCCTGCCCGTAGAGGCGTACTTCGGCCTTGCGGATGCGGTCTTCGAAAAGGTTCGAGGCCTCCTCCTGGGAAACCACCGCGGAAAAACGAAAAGCGGACGGATCGACGATTTCCCCCAGAACCGTCCCCCGTGCCACCCAGGCGCCGACCATTTCCTGGCTGCGCGGCGCCACCCAGATCCCCTCCTGGCGCGCCCGCACGATCAGATCCTGCTCCTGGCGCTCCAGCTCCAGCAAATTGGCCTCGACGGTTTCCAGGCGTTTTCGGATCGGCCCCAGATCGGCCACCCCTTCGCTGTGGGCCTTGAGTTCCATGGCCAGGGTTTCCTCCCGCTGGGCCCGAACCCGTCGGATTTCCAATGTCAACTCGGGGTCTTCAAGAATCATCAGGGCGGTTCCGGAACTCACCGGAGCTCCGGACGGCGCCACCACCACGCGAACGTATCCCGGCGCGTCGTTGACCACCCGCAGGTAGTCCAGCGATTCGAGAATGCCCGGAGCCCGAAAGCGGTTGGGCGCCGGAAAAAGTCCCAGCAGGCCGAAAACCACGAGAAAAAGCATCAGGCTGACGCCCACGGCGCGTACCCGATGCCGGGCCAGCCGGGGGCTGGACCCCAGGTAGACCAGAAACTTGTATATCGGCACCACGCCCCAGGCGAAAACGCAGAATATGGCCATCAACAGGCCCAGGAGCATGAACTTGTCCGCGATGAAGAGGATGATGCCCGTGAAGACCACCACCCGGTAGATCCCGCTGAGAATCCCGAAAATCGTCAGCCAGATGCCTTCCTTGAGCGTCTCGGCGGGACTGCTCGAGTCCAGGTACCCGAAGAGGTAATATTCGCCCAGGTGGCGCAGGTGCCGCATGGACCGGGTGTGCAGGTTGGGGATGTCCAGAACATCGGAAAGAATGTAGTACCCGTCGAAACGCAGCAGTGGATTGGCGTTGAACAGGACGGTGGAGACCGAGGCCACCACCATCATGTTGTACGCGATGCTGTTGAGGGTTCCGGGGGCCGAATTGGCCCAGTAAAGAGCGGCCAGCGCGGCGATGAAGATCTCGGCGATCATGCCGGCGGCACCCACCAGGGCCCGGTGCCAGCGATTGCGAAAGGCCCAGCTGGCCGTGGCGTCGATGTAGGGCAGCGGGGTGAAAACCAGAAGCATCACCCCCATGACATGCACCTCGCCGCCGAATCGCTTGCAGATAAAGGCGTGGCCAAACTCGTGGATCGTCTTGACGATCACCAGGCCGACATAGAGCAGAGGCAGGTTGGCCGGGGCCAGAATCCCCTGGACCTGGGAAAAGGCGGCATCGAAATGGTCCACCACCGCCTTGCCGCCGGCGCCCACCACCAGGAGCCAGACCAGCGCGCCCACCGGCCCCACCAGGATTCGCAGCAGTCCGCCCATCTTGCGCAGCATGAATTCGGGGTCCAGCAGCGGAAGGCGAAAGAACATGATGCTCAACAGTTTGGAACGTACCTCGCGATCCTTGCGCTTCTTGTAGCGTTCGAAGAGCTTGGCGCTGTCCGCCGGCACATCGAAATAGAGCAGGTTGGCAAAGTAGAGCTGGGTGAGCAGCTGGAGGACGTCTTCCTGTCCGGGGGCCTGGTCCGGACTGCGCCGCAGACACTCTTCCCAGACCTGCTCCACCGTGCGATCTCGCCGCAGCCGGCTCACGAAATCGTAGGCCTCGGGGCGCAGTCGAAAAAACTGGTTGTTGAACCGGTCGTGGAGCACATACCAGATTTCACCGCGAAACATCTGCTTGCGGGCTTTGACGGTGGGGCCAAGACTCACCTTGAGCTTGGCGATGCGGTGCCAGGACTCGCTGAAGGTTCTGCCGACGGTTGTCATCTTACCACCACAACAGCATCCGGAAAAAATCCACCGTACGATGGGTGACGATCCACAACACGTTGCGCTCGCCCACGTTGATCTTGGTGATGCCGCTCATTCCCGGGCGCCACCATTCGGGCGGAGCCTCCACCAGATCACCGCGCACCAGAAAGATATTGCCCTCCTCCTTGGGCACGGCCACCGGATCGATCCGCTCCACGACAAAAGGAAACTTCAGGTCCGGACGACTCACGAAGGCGATTTCACCGTCGTAACCCACCGCGATTTCATGCACGTCCCGCTCTTCCACCTCGATCTCGGCGTACAATTTGTCCAGCCGGGCCACTTTGAACAGGACATCTCCCTTGCGCACCGGGGCGCCGAGCAGCTCCTTGAGGTCCCCTTCCACGAGGATCCCGTCAAAAGGGGCACGGATCTGGGCGTTTTCCAGATGATGGCGCACCAGGGCGAGTTGGGCTTCGGCCTGGGCAACCAGGGCCAGGGCGATGCGCATGTCCGCCAGCGCGTTCTGGGCTCTGGCCTTTTCCGCCTCTCGCGTGTAGCGGTTGTGGTTGGCCAAGGCGTTGGATTCTTCCAGCAGCAGCTCCCGGGTATCCAGGGACAGCAGCGGGTCGCCGCGGGACACCAGGTCCCCCACCTTGATGTGAACCTCGCGGATGTAACCGTCAAAGGGGGACGGCAGGTAGGCCAGATCATCGGTGCGGATGATGAACCTGCCTTCTACCCGGTAGTTGAGGCTTCCAAATAGGACAAAGGCCAGGGCCAGGGCCAGCACCACGCCGAGGGTTTTGGCGAAGGTGTGCTCGACGCCCAGAAAACGGCTCAATCCTTCGCGCAGACTCCCCACGGCTCTGGCGCCGAACCAGCGATCGTGACGTTTCAGATCGGAAAGACGCCGGGCCGCCTGATCGCAAACCACGCGCAGGCCGCGGACATCGATTTCTGAAAAAGGTTCGCTGCGCTCGCAGCTGAGCACGGCCACCGGGGCCTCGTCCACCCGCAGGGGCAGGGAAACCATGCTCTCGGTGCCCTGGGACCGGCAGTAGGCCTCGTGGTCCCGCACCACCGTGGCGGCTTCGGCGGGACGCGGATAAACGATTTCCTCGTCCTGATCGAAGGCCTCCTCCATGGCGGCCTCCAGCGCCTGGACCGAGTCCATCTTCTTTTCGAACTGCTCCAAATGGCTGATGGCCCCCACCCGGACATAGGCCCCGTCCAGCCACCCCAGAGCCACCCGTTGACAGCGGTAACGCGACGCCACTTCGTTGCACAGGGCCATGGCCGCGCCCATGAACTTGTTTTCGGCGTTGAGCACCACCATCAGGTCCAGGGCTTCGGCGAACTGAACCACGTCATGGCGTGCCTGCAGGGCCATGCGATGGGTCTGGTAGACGCTGGGGATATCCGCCACCAGCCGCAGACGCACCAGAAGATCCGCAGCGGCCTCCTCTCCTACCCCCTCGGCGAAGAATACCGCCACACTGCGGCGCTCCTCGTCCTGGAGGGCGAGCAAGACCCCCAGGGCCAGACCGGCCGGCATCCGGCTGCCGGGTTCGTCCGACAGCGCCCAGGCCTGTCCCCGGGCATCAGACTGGGTCGCGACCTGTTCGACCAGCGGCCCCAGGCCGAGCCGGCGCACTTCTCCGGCCTCACCGGAGGGCCAAAGGGAAACGGTACGCCAGGTTTCTTCGCCGCCGGCGCGGATCAGCAGAAAACCGAAACGCGCCTCGACCAGCGTGGCGGCGGCTTCCAGAAAAGCCGGCCAGAATTGCTGGGGCTGGCCGTCGAAATGGCGCACCTGTTCCAGAGTTTCGAGGACCCGGGCCATGCGCTCTTCAGCGCTTTCGTACTCTCTTTGGGTATATGGCATAAGCGTTCAGCGCCAGCAGGCGGCAGGGTCACCGGGTTGTCATCCGCCGGTGTCCTTGGGTGGCGTCAACCCCGGCGAGGGTGCGCGAGAAAGGAGCCGCAGGTGGAGGAGGCAACAGGCCCTCCCCGGGGGCTCACGGCAAATCGAAGATCATGGTCGCCGCCATTCCCGGCCTCACCTGCCCGTCAGGGTTGTCGAACTCGACTTTGACTTCCATCAGCCCGCTGGCCGAGTCCACCACCGGCGAGACAAAGGAGACCTTGCCCTTCTTTTCGATGGGAGTCTCGCCGGAAACGATGGAAAGGTTGACCTCGCGGCCCTTTTCCAGCGTACGGCCAAGACTTTCTTCCATGTTGCAGACAAAACGTCCCCGGCTGGTATCCACCACCCGGGCCAATGGCTGGTGTTCCTCGCAGCTTTCCCCCACATCGTAGAACAGCCGGGTCACCAAGCCGTTGACGGGGGAGCGCAAAATCCGCTTTTCCAGCGCATCGAGGGCCATCTCGTATTCAAGTTTCTCGCGCACCTCCACCATCTTCAACCGATCCTTTTCGGCGGCCGCGAGTTTGTATTCCAGCTCGCTCTTCTTAAGATCCTCGGTGCTGACGGACTTGGTTCTGTGATAAAGGTCGAGGGTCGATTGAAAAATCTCCTCCAGAATCCGCGCCCGGGCCGCAGCCCCCTGCTCTTCGGCTTTGCTTTCCCAGACCAGTTTGCGGCGCGCCACCTCCAGCTCTTCGGCCCGCTTGTCCAGGTGCAGGATCTGCTGCCCCTGGCGCACCCGTTCCCCCTCCTTGACGGAAATCACCGAAACGATCCCTGGAACCGACAGGCTCATGGTCACATCGCTGATCGGCTCGGTGATCCCGGCCACCGGGAAAGAGGATTCCGCCTCGGCCCCGGGGCCGTGCCAAAAGACCGCGGCGCAGACTGCCGCCAGCAGCATCAAGGACCGCAGGAGGAGGCGCTGGCGCCTCCGAAGAATGCCCGTCTTGTCGTTTCCCTTCATGACGCCTCCGCGATATCGATCCCGTACTTGTTGAGCAACGAGCCCTTGACCGCCTCCAGGGCGACGGCGGCTTTTTCAAGATTCACCAGGCTTTCAAAATAGGCTTCCCGGGCTCGGTTCAGTTCCTCGTCGCGATCCAGAACCAGGCGGCTGTTGCTGAGGCCTGCCGCCATGCGTTCCAATTCCACAGCCAGCAACTGTTCATTCAGCCGAACGACCTGGGCATACTTGACAGCCTGGTCGACGGCGCTGCGCACGTTGCGGATCGAGGTGTCCGCCGCATTGGCCAGGGCGGTCTCGGTGGCCTTGAGCTCCAGCAGGGTCTGTTCCTTGCGGCGCTTTGCCGCCGCCACTTCGCTTTTGGCCTTGCCCCCGCCCATGATGGGCAGTCTCAGTTCCAGGCCCACCGTATAGCTGGGATAATCCGCGCCTTCGCCCCGGCGCCAGGATCCGCCGGGAGAATCGTTGTCCAATCCGTTGATCCCGTAGCTGGCCTTGAGATCGAGCTGGGGCCAGCGCTGATTTTCGGCATAGGCCAGGCGGATCCCTTCGCGTTCGACCTTGTGAAGGATCGACAGGTATTCGGGCCGGGTTCGGCGGGATTGTTCGTAAGTGCTCAAAAAATCCGTCTCTATCTCCCGCAAGACCAGCGGATCGGTGGCCACCACGGTGCCGTCCATCTCCATGGCCGGCATGGAGAACAGGGTCTTGACCGCATTGGCGGCGGCCATCAGTTCCTGGCGCGCGGCAATCTCCAGGGACCTGCGGAGGGCCAGTCCCGCCTCGGCTTCAATCACCTCGGTTTCGGCCATCTTGCCGGTGCGCACGCGTTCTTGGTTGTCATGCAGAATCGCTTCGGCAATGCGCACGGATTCCTCGCGTATCCCCACTTTTTCCTGGGCCAGACGGAGGTTCCAGTAGGCGGAGGCGGCCTCGGACACCACCTGGAGCATCTCCCGGCGATATCCCTGGAGGGCCATGGCGGAATCGGCCTCGGCCACGCGGATGTTGGCCCGGGTCACGTCACTGCCGGCATTCTTGAGCAGCGGCTGGACCAGGCTGCCGCCGAAGAAGGTCTGGAACTGGGAGTCGGTGTTGGCGGCATCCAGCAGGCTGCTCTGCAGTTCTCTGAGGGTATACCCGAGACGCACCTGAGCGCCGGTGGGCAGAAGGCCTTCGACGGCGGAGGCATACTCGTTGTTGCGCTTGGTGTAGGTGTCGTTGCTGCTGTCCAGGAAACCGAGGCTGGAATAATCTTCCACCGTTTTGGGGATGTGGCTGTAATCATGCAGATAGGAGGCGACCAGCTGCGGCTCGAAAATGGCCTTGGCGTTGGCCACGGCGTCCTGGCTGATGTCCCATTCCAGTTTTTGAAAGTGAATCCGCTCATTTCTTTCGTGAACCCGGGCGATGAAGGCGTCCAGGCTCAGGTGCAGGTTCGCCTCAGGAGGCGGAGCCGGTTCGATGGTTGCCGAGTCCGCGGCGGTTGCCAAGGTTGCAGGGGAGGCGATGAGCAGCATCGCGGCAAAGACCCAGTGGCGCATCCAATGTCGGTCTTTCAATCCATCTTCTCCTTTGATGGCTTGGACAAACGTCCCGATTTGACAAGATGCCGAGGTGCAAGGAGCCGCAATGGTTGGGGGTAGAAAAACCACTCCAAAAGGGCGCCCGCTTAATTAGCATAGTTGGCGGTCCGGGTAAAGAATTTCGCTCCCGACCCCGATGATGTCCGCCCGGGCGCTTGACAGGCGCCTGCCCCTGCTTAGAGTGGGACTCAGGGTGGTGGGGCTTCAACGCCGTTGGGCGACCGTCCCTCAATCACCTTGGCCATCTGCATCCTGTCGTAAACTGAAATAGATCCATAATCCGTGACGGCTTTTGCCGACTGAATAGGGGGATCCCATGAAACGCAACTTCCCTGTTGTTTTGATCGTCTTGATGATGGGCCTGATGCTGGCCGGTACGGCAGTGGCGGGCGATGTGGACCCGCGCGACCTGGCCTTCCTGACCACGGACGCCCCTCCGGGGGCCGTGACGGGCGGAAATCCCGCCCCCTGGGCCTCGGCAGGGGTCGTTTCCCGCAGCGACGTCGATTTTCTGACCGTTGACGCCTCTTTCTTGACGGCATCCACGGCATCCCGGCCATCGCCGGGGGCGCCGGGGGTGATGGACCCTGCCGACTACCGCCTCATCGCCGGTGACGGCAGCCGTGCGGAGACTTGTCAGATCGCGCTGGCGGCGGCCATCCATCCCGGCTGTTAGGCAAAAACGGACGGCCGTTCGCCGCCCGTGAAAAAAAGCGGCGAACGGCTGCGGATGGGGCGGCTCCAGGTGAGCGGCAAAGACTTTTCATGCTCCTTTTTTGGGCCGCCCCCGGGATCGGGGGCGGACAGACGCCTGACACCATGTTATTCCTGCAAGAAAATCGTTTCCTGCACCATGGCCTCGAAGCGGGTATCCGAGAGCGGCACCCACGGGCTGCGCGGATAAAAGTGAAAGGCCGCCCGCACGCCGGGAGTGAAGAGTTTGCCGGCCCGGATGGTGGGGGCGATGAGCCGGTAGCGATGCGCGGGCGCGAAATCCAGCACCAGATCCACCTGGTCGTCTTGGTCCATTAGATCCATGAGCAGGGCATTGACCAGCTGCCCGAATCCTTTCAGCTGGCGTCGGCCGTCGCTGTCCACATAGACCTCCACCACCGTCTTGACCGCCCGCACCCCATGACCGGATGGTGTTCGTAAAAACGCATCCTCCACCGCATATTCGCCTTCCTCGTAAGGAATCCACTGATCCATGGTCCGCGCCTCCGGAAAAATCGCCCCACCGTTTCCCCGCCCCTTCGTTTGCCAAGGGGGGTCGGGATGGCTATAGTGCGCCCGTGCACGCCGGCAGTATACAACGGCCCGGCGGCGTGAACAAGGCCGAGCCGACCACCTCGACGCAAAGGATAAAGGGATGCAGAGAGATGAACCGATGGATGAAACCCGGATGTTCAACCTGATCAAGGCAGTGGCCGAACAACGGGGCTGCCGCCTGGTGGATGTGGATTTCGAAAATCACACCATCAATATCGAGGGACCGGAAGAAGCTCAGCTGGAATGCGCCACGGCGTTGGAGCGGCTGATGAATCCCGACGGAGACCGGCTCCAGTGATGCGCGGGTGCCAGGAACATCCGACACCATGATGGGGATCGTCAAAGGCTTGCGATACAATTGGCAGGGGTTGCGCCTGGCCCTGGGCGACAGGCGTCTTCTGGCCCTGGGACTGGTGCGCCTGGCGGCCGTGCTGGCCACCACCCTCATCGGCGCCGGCCTGGCGCTGGCCTACCATGAACCACTGCTGGCTGCGGCCTGGCCGCGGCCGGAGAGCCTGTGGGTCCTTTGGCTCTGGTACCTGGCGTCCTGGATTCTGGCCCTCATGCTGGTCGCCGCCGCCGCTCTGGGAGGGTATCTCGCGGCCCAGATCCTCTTTGCGGTCTGGATCATGGACCTGATGAGCCGCCGAACCGAGCGGATCGCCACCGGCAGGGAGGTGCCGCCGCCCAGGATGAGCCACCTGCGCTGGTTCCTTCACCTGGTGGCCCAGGAAGTCCCCCGGGCCGTGGTGCCTCTGCTGCTCAGCCTGTTCCTGTTTCTGCTGGGCTGGCTTACTCCCCTGGGACCGGTGCTTGCCGTTCTGTCGGCGGCGGTGGCGGCGATTTTCATGGCCTGGGACTGTACCGACCTGGTTTCGGCCCGGCGGATGGAACCCTTCGCCACCCGCCTGGCCGCGCTCAGAAAGAGACTGGGCCTGCATCTCGGCTTCGGACTCTGGTTTCTCGTTCCAGGGCTGAATCTGATTTTTCTGGCCTTCGCTCCGGTGGGCGGCACCCTTCTGGCCCTGGAGGCCGGGGATGCCAAGAGGCGGGACGGCACCGACTAAGGCCAGGTCCTTGCCCCTTGGCGAGAATGCCGCGGCCACCTGTCAATCTCTCAAGCGATAAGGCGGATGCAGGATCGCCGCCGATGGAGTCCGAATTGATCCTCACTTTCCAGGGCAAGGTACCGCTGATCGGCCGAAACGTCTTCATCGCCCCCACCGCGGTGGTCATCGGTGACGTGGAAATCGGCGATGAGGCCAGCATTTGGTATGGCACGATCCTGCGAGGAGACATGGCCCCCATCCGCATCGGAGGCCAGACCAACATTCAGGACAACTCTGTGGTGCATACCGATTACGGCCACCCGGCACTCATCGGCGAGCGCGTCAGCGTAGGCCACCGGGCCGTGGTGCACGGCTGCACGGTGGAAGACGAGACGCTCATCGGAATCGGCGCCATCGTGCTCAACGGCGCCCGCATCGGCCGGGGGGCGGTGGTGGCGGCCGGATCGCTGGTGCGCGAGGGGCAGCAGATCCCCCCGGAGGTCCTGGCGGCTGGAGTTCCAGTCCAGGTCAAGCGGAAGATCTCCCCCGAGGAGGCCGAACGCTTTCGGCTGCCTTACCAGAACTACATCGGCCTGGGTCGCGGGCACCGGATTCTGACCCCCGATTGAGGCCGTCCGCCCGGCATGGGGATTCCGCGCTGCCCTTGCACCCTTCGAGAGGCGGGAAAAACCGGCCGCCGCCGGCGTTCCAGGAGGGTTTGGGATCCGCGAGGGTCTCGCCCAGTAGATGACGGAGCACCTCGGCGGCCGCCGTCAGCCCGAAAATGGCCGGCAGGTAGGAGATGCTCCCCAGGGGCTGGCGTTGGCGGCCGCGGACGGCGGGTTCCATTGCCGTATCGGATCCCGTGCATGGCTCCCGGGGCGCCTCGATGGAAAAGACGCACCGGATCCCCTCAAAAATCCCCCGCCGATGCAGCCGGCGGCGGACGATGCGCGCCAGGGGGCAGACGGTGGTGCCGGAGATGTCGGCCACGCGAATCGCGGACGGGTCCAGACGACAGGCCGCGCCCATGCTCGAAACACTGAAAAGCCCCCGGCCCTGCACCGCAGCCAGCAGCTCCACCTTGGAGTTGACCCCGTCGATGGCGTCGATGACCGCATCAGGGGCCGGATCGAGCAGCGCATGGACCGTGGCCGCATCCACAAAGGCGTTGCGCAGCTCCACCTGACAATCCGGGTGGATCTGCCCTATCCGCTGCCTGGCCACATCGGTCTTGGACATCCCCAGGGTCGAGGCCAGAGCCAGGATCTGCCGATTGAGGTTGGTGGCCTGAAGGGTGTCAAAATCCACCAGGCGCAGACACCCGACCCCGGCCCGGGCCAGGGCTTCGACGGCGAATCCGCCCACGGCGCCCAGACCGCAAACGGTCACCCGGGCCGTCTTGAGGCGGCGCATCTGTTCCGATCCCACCAACTGCTCCAGCCGGGCAAACCGATTCACCGAACCTCGTCCTCCAGGATCCCGAACAGGCGCCGGGCGTTGTCTCCGGTTAGTTGAGCCGCGTCCGCCGCGGTCATTTCCCTTGCCAGGGCCACGGCCCGCAGCACCGCCAGGATGCAGGCCGGTTCGTTGTGGGGCCCCTCGCATCCGGTGGGCAGGATATCCGGGCTGTCGGTTTCCACCAGCAGGCGGCCGCTGCTCACCGCCCGGCAGGCCTCCAGGGGCCGGCGCGCGTTGGGACGGGTGATCCCACCGGCAAAGGATATCATCAGGCCGCGCCGCTCCAGGGCCGGCACCAGGTCGGGAGGGCCGCCGAAGGCATGCATGACCCCGCCGGCGATCAGCCCGCCCTCTTGTTCCAGGATGTCCAGCAGCGGGCGCCAGGCACGGCGGCAGTGGATGGAAGCCGGCCGGCCGAGGCGGTTGGCCAAACGGATCTGAAACCGAAAAACCTCCAGCTGCAGGGGCCGGGTTTCGGCCGGCAGGTGATGATCCAGGCCGATCTCGCCGATCCCGCAGCGATGCCGCAGGGCCAGATCTTCGAGGCGCTCACGCCAGTCGGCGGTCCGCTGTGCCAGATACCAGGGGTGCAACCCCAGGGAAGGCACCACCATCTTCCAGCGCCAGGCCAGATCCAGAACCGTGGTCCAGTCGCCCGGATGGATCCCGCAGCACATGATGCGCCGCACCCCGGCGGCCCGGGCGCGATGCAACACCGGAGCCAGATCCGGCCCGAGGCGTTCGTCCTGCAGATGGCAGTGGACATCGTACAGGCCACTGAGGAACGTGCCGAGACCCACCACCTCGCTCGAAGACAAATGCGCCATGGTTCCAGTCTCAGCGCAGATTCATATCAGCGCGGTTCCGAGGAGAATCCCCAGATCGGCCAGTTCCCCCTCGATCCGTCGGCCCCAGCCCCGGTTGGCCAGCGGATTGGCCGGGCTGGGATGGGTGATCTGGCCCACCCGGATTCCCGTTCCAGCCAGGGCGGCACGGGCCCGATCGGCGGCGAAGCGGCCCACGCCGATGACATGGCGGGGTTCCAGAAGGGTCGCCAGGCGAACCAGGGCCCGGTTGCAAACCGATTCCAGAGGACGGCGCTGGGCAGCCGGGAGCTGGTCGGGGGTGCGGTTGCGCCCCGAGGCCTCCATAAAGATCAAGGGGCAGTAATTGGCCACGAAAAAGCGGCCCAGGAAGCGCTCAGGTGTGCCGAAGGTCTCTCGGGCCCACCCCCACAGCCGGCGGCCTGAAACCTCGCTGCGGCGGCAGGCCAGCCCTTCGATGGGGCGTCTGGGATGAACCCGGCCCGGCGGCCGCACCGGGACGCGCAGATCCAGCCAGCCGGTCACCGCGGCCACCTCGCCGAAAGGCACCCCGGTCTGTGCCATGCCCCAAGGGCCGGGATTCATCCCCAGCAGCACCACTTCCCGCAAGCCGGCCCCATAGCGCTCGGCGTAGGCCAGATAGGCATCCCGGGCGTAGTGCAGCGGGTTGTAGACCTGAACCACCGGAGGACCGAAAGCCAGGCCTGCCAGATCATGGTTGAGCTGGTCGACGATGCGGCGGTGGGTCACGGGATCTCCATCTTCAGGGCTTGGGCGATGGTTATCCGTTCTGGGCACCGGGGGCGGTTGCGGGCCACGAAGAGACGGTTGACGGCTGCCAGCAGGAGGTTGAGCCGTTCCAAATCGACGGCGGCCCCGGCCGGGATCGGTGCAGCGGAAAAATCGTTGCGGCCACAGGCGCTGATTCGCAGCGCCGCCTTCTCGCGCACCAGCAGGGGCAGCCCCTGAGTGCGGCAGATGACCGGACGCGCCGCATACATGACGCAGCGCCCCCCGACGTCGAGGAGCGGACAGGCGCCATCGGAGTCCGCCACCGCGGCCCGGCGCCTCACGGCGCCGGCCTGTTCGGCCCCCAGTTCCTTGAATGCCGCGGCCAGCGCAACGGCCTCCACCGCAAAGACCGCGATGTGGCGGCAGCAGTCACAGCACCCGGGGCCGCAATGCAACCGCGCGCCGAGCAGATCACGGCTGCGCCGGCACTGGGCATCAACCTTGGCGATCAGCTTGCGGTAAGTGTCTAAACCGTCCACCCCGACCTCTTTCTCCTTCCCCGTTCTCGGCGTTCCGGCCGCCAGATCGTGTCAGACATTGCAGGCAGCGGGTCTTTGATCCCTCAGCGTGGCAGCCGCGCCCATGGTGATCTTCGGGCTGCGGATGGCGATGCTGGCGCAGTGCCAGCCCTGCAGCCAGGAGCACGAACACCGATGTTGCGGCCCCCAGGGCCAGCCAAAACATATCCATGGGTTTCCCCCGTGACGATCCCGCCGTGATACGGGTACGGCTCTGGTACCCTTGGCGCATTGACGTCGGTTTCCAAGCAGTCTACCCTAACACCGATCCGGATGGAGTCAAACCGGCAAGCGAGCCATGTCATGATCCAAAGGGAATCCTTCCCCCTCCTGTATCGGGATGCGCACCTGGCGGCCTTTCACAAACCGGCCGGACTCCTGATGCATCCGAGCCGCATCGAACGCCGTGCGCGCCACTTCGCCGTCAACTGGGCCCGAGAACATCTGGGAGCACCGGTCTTCCCGGTCCATCGACTGGATCGGGCCACCTCGGGGGTCCTGCTCTTCGCCCTGAACATCGAGGCGGCCCGCCGCCTGGCCGTCGCCTTCCAGTCCCGACAGGTGGTCAAGACCTACCTGGCCGTGGTGCGCGGCTGGATCCCGGCCGCCGGCCGCATCGACCACCCCCTCAAGGAGGCCCTGTGCAAGATCGCCGACGCCGATGTGGACCCCGACAAGGCGGCCCAGGCGGCGCTGACCGATTTCCAGCGCCTGGGCAGGGTGGAAATCCCTGAACCGGTGGACAAGTATCTCACCTCCCGCTACAGTCTGGTGGCGGTCTGGCCGCGCACCGGCCGCCGCCACCAGATCCGCCGCCACCTGCGGCGCCTGGGCCATCCCATCGTCGGCGACACCAGCTACGGCCAGGGGGTCCATAATCGTTTCTTCCGGCTGCGCTACGACTGCCCGCGGATGCTCCTGGCGGCCGCCGCCATTGCCCTGGATCACCCCGTGAGCGGCCGGCATCTGGTGATTCGAGCCCCCCTGGAAGCGGAATTTCAGCGCATCGTCGACGCCCTCGGATGGACCGGACTGACCGACGCCTGGTACCGCGACCCCTGGGGCATGAGGAGACCCGACATGCAGATCGGACCCCGTATCGAAGTGCTGAAAATCCCCCCCTTCGACGTCAACACCTACCTGATCATCTGCCCTGAGACCGCGCATGCGGCGGTAATCGACCCTGCCGGCCAACCCGAACAGATCCTGGCCTTAGCAGAACAGAACGGCGCCCGCATCACCATGATCCTCAACACCCATGGCCACGCGGACCACGTGCAGGCCAACGCGGCGATCAAACAGGCCACCGGGGCGCCGGTGGGCATGCACGCCGAGGACGACCGCTTCTTCAGCGATCCGCAGCGCCGTGCCCTCATCCAACGCGAACTGGGCCTGCCGGCGGCTCCCCCCGCCGACCGGCGCCTGGCCGACGGGGAGGTTCTGGAGCTGGGGTCGTTGCGCATCCGGGTGATCCACACGCCGGGCCACACGCCCGGATCGGTCTGTTTTCTGGTGGCAGGCCAACTGTTTACCGGAGACACCCTCTTCGTGGGGGACGTGGGCCGCACCGACCTGAGCGGCGGCTCCCTGGATCGCCTGCTGAAATCCCTGGCCGCCCGCATCATCACCCTGCCGCCCGATACCGTCGTCTGGCCGGGGCACGACTACGGGGAGACGCCCACTTCAACCCTCGGCCGTGAGCGCCATGAAAATCCCTACATCACCGATTTTCTGCTCGACGAATGACCTGAAAATCCAGTATCATCTTTAATTTAGATTGCTTATGATTTCACCTACAAGCACCGCCGCCCCTTCCCGCCTCCGCTTGACATCGATTCGGGCGTGATTATTATCTCGTCCAACTGTTGGAAACCTATGCCTTTTCATTTCATCGAAGACCGATGGCGAGAGCCGATTTGCATCGGCGACAGGTACTCAATCTCACACACGCTCGGAGGAAAGTGACCTATGAAGATCAAACCCATGAACGATCGAATTCTGGTGGTGCGCGTCGAGGAAGAGCAGAAAACCGCCGGCGGGATCATCATCCCGGACACCGCCAAGGAAAAACCCCAGGAAGGCAAGGTGGTGGGCGTGGGCCCAGGCAAGATGGGCGAGGACGGGAAGCGCATCCCCATGACGGTCAAGGAGGGCGACCGGGTCCTTTTTGCCAAGTACTCCGGCACCGAGATCAAGATCGATGGTGTGGAGAACCTGTTCATGCGTGAAGACGACATTCTCGGCGTGATCGACTGATTCGACCAAGGAGGAACGGCAAGATGGCTGCAAAAATGATCGTATACGGGACCAAGGCCCGTGAAAAAATGCTCCAGGGCGTCAACGTCCTGGCCGATGCCGTTAAGGTGACCCTGGGCCCCAAGGGCAACAACGTGGTGCTGGAAAAATCCTTCGGCTCGCCGGTGGTGACCAAGGACGGGGTCACGGTGGCCAAGGAAATCGAGCTGGAAGACAAGTTCATGAACATGGGCGCCCAGATGGTCAAGGAAGTCGCCAGCAAGACCAGTGACACCGCCGGCGACGGCACCACCACCGCCACGGTGCTCGCCCAGGCCATCTGCGCCGAGGGGTGCAAGCTGGTGGCGGCCGGGGCCAACCCCATGAGCCTCAAGCGCGGCATCGACAAGGGCGTGGAAGCCGTCGTGGCCCAGCTCAAGAAAATCTCCAAGCCCACCAAGGACAAGAACGAGATCCAGCAGGTGGGCACCGTATCGGCCAACGGCGACGAGACGGTGGGCAAGATCATTTCCGACGCCATGGAAAAGGTCGGCAAGGAAGGGGTCATCACCGTCGAGGAAGCCAAGAGCATGGAGACCACCTTGGAGGTGGTCGAGGGAATGGAGTTCGACCGCGGTTACATCTCGCCCTACTTCATCACCGACCCCCAGAAGATGACCGCCGTGGTTGAAGAACCGCTGATCCTGATCCATGAAAAGAAGATCAGCTCCATGCGCGACCTGGTTCCCCTGCTCGAGCAAACCGCCCGCATGGGCAGGCCGTTGCTGATCATTGCCGAGGACGTGGAGGGCGAGGCCCTGGCCACCCTCATCGTCAACAAGCTGCGCGGCACCATCAAGGTCGCGGCGGTCAAGGCCCCGGGCTTCGGAGACCGGCGCAAAGCCATGCTGGAAGACATCGCCATCCTCACCGGCGGACAGATGATCAGCGAAGACCTGGGGGTCAAGCTGGAGAACGTCACTGTCAAGGATCTGGGCAAGTGCAAAACGGTTCGCATCGACAAGGACAACACCACCATCGTGGACGGAGCCGGCAGCAAGACCGCCATCGAGGCCCGGGTCAAGCAGATCCGCGCCCAGATCGAAGAGACCACCAGCGACTATGACCGGGAAAAACTCCAGGAGCGTCTGGCCAAAATCATCGGCGGCGTGGCGGTGATCAATATCGGCGCGGCCACCGAGACCGAAATGAAGGAAAAGAAAGCCCGCGTGGAAGATGCCCTCAATGCCACCCGGGCCGCAGTGGAGGAAGGGATCGTGCCCGGCGGCGGCGTGACCCTGGTGCGCTGCCTCGATGCCCTGGACAAGGTCAAGGCCAGCGGCGACGAAAAGCTGGGGATCGACATCCTGCGGCGGGCCCTGGAAGAGCCCCTGCGCCAGATCGCGGCCAACGCCGGCCTGGAAGGGTCGGTGGTGCTCAACAAGGTGCGCGAGGGCAAGGACGACTACGGCTTCAACGCCGCCACGGAGACCTACGAAAATCTGGTGGCGGCTGGGGTCATCGATCCGACCAAGGTGACCCGCTTCGCCGTTCAGAACGCCGCCTCGGTGGCTGGCCTGATGCTCACCACCGAAGCCATGATCAGTGAAAAACCGGAGAAGAAGAAAGGCGCCGCCATGCCCCCTGGCGGGATGGATGACGACATGTATTGATCCACGGCGCATGCAGTACCTTCAGCCAAAAGTCCCCCGCGCCGGCCGGCGCGGGGGACTTTTGGTATTTGCGCCCGTAAAGGCGGCGCGGCAGGTCTAAAGGGCCGACGCTCCGGCCCGGAAGGCCGCACGGCGTCCCATGGCCCCGGGAACCGGCCGGCAAAGCCCCAACCGATCACGGAGTCGAATCCGCAATCGGTTTAAGTCAGGTCTATGAAATCCAACCTGTCCTGGGAAAGCTGCGAGCCTGGATTCGAATATCGCTCTCCGCTGCGCATCGTCCTGCCGCTGGCCCTGGCCCTGGGGCTGCTGGGGTTGATCTCCAACTATCTGCTGGTTTCGGATGTCCGGCAGCGTCTGGTGACGATGCGGCGGCACGGAATCCAGGACCTCACCCGGGTGGCGGTGGACATTGTGGACCGCTACGCAGCCCTGGCCGCCGCAGGCCGCATTCCGCTGGACCAGGCCCAGAAAGAGGCGGCGGCCCATCTGAAGCGCATGCGTTTCGGACCACGGGACCAGGGCTATTTCTGGATCAGCGACCGCACCTTGCGCGTCATCATGCATCCGCACCGGCCAGATCTGGAAGGCCAGGCCGCCGGCCAATTCACCGATCCGGCGGAACGGCGGCCCTTTGCGGCCTTCGCCGAAGCGGTGGGCGGCCCAGAGGGCGCCGGTTTTGTGGAGTATGCCTGGCAAGGCCAGGATGATGCCGGTCGCACAGCGCCCAAGATCGCCCACGTGCGCCTCTTTGCCGGGTGGGACTGGATCGTGGGCACCGGCATCTACCTGGAGGATGTCCGCGGGGAGATCACCGGCCTATCGACCCGTCTGGCATATGGCGGGCTCGGCGCCCTGGCGGCCCTGGGCATGCTGACGGCCTATCTCATCTGGCAGGGCGTGCGCACCGAGCGGCGGCGCCATGATGCCTGGACCACCCTATACCGGCGCGGTGAAGAACGGCGCGCCATCCTTGAGTCCACCCCACACCCGGTGGTGGTCTACGATCATCAGGGCGCCGCCCAGTATGTCAATCCGGCCTTTACCCGCACCTTTGGCTGGTCGCTGGCCGAAATTCTGGGCCAGCGCATCGATTTCGTGCCGCGGAGCGAGCACGAAAAGACCCTGGCCGGCATCCGCCAGGCCTACGAACAGGGAGCCGCCACGATCCAGACCCGCCGTCTGACACGGGAGGGACGCGTCCTGGATGTCCAGATCAGCGCAGCGGCCTACCACGATATGGCAGGCCGCCCCATCGGCATGGTGGTCAATCTGGTGGATACCACCGCCCAAAAACGCGCCGAGGCGGACTTGCGCGAAAGCGAGGCCAAGTACCGCCGTCTGGTGGAGAACGCCGGAGACGCGATTTTCATCACCCAGGACGGGATCATCAAGTTCGCCAACCAACGGATGCTGGACACTTCGGGCTACGACGCCCGAAGCCTGGCCCGGATTCCGTTTGCCGACATGATCCACCCCCAGGACCGCGAAGTCATCCTTCAGCGCCATGGCCAGCGCCTCCGGGGCGAAGCCGTCAAGCCCCAGATCACTTTTCGCGGGTACAATCGACAGAGGGATTTGCTCTGGCTGGAGCTGAACGCCGTCAACATCGAATGGGAAGGGCGCCCGGCGGTGCTCAATTTCCTGCGCGACATCACGGAAAAGAAACGCCTGGAGGCGGAGATCGCCCAGGCCCACCGCCTCGAGAGCCTGGGGACCCTGGCCGGCGGCATCGCCCACGACTTCAACAATCTGCTGATGGGCATTTTAGGCAACGCCGCCTTGATGCGAACCGACCTTGATCCTGGCCATGCCCATCACCAGCGCCTGGCGGACATCGAAACCCTGGTGCACAACGGCGCCGAACTGACCCGCCAGTTGCTCGGCTTTGCCCGGGGGGGCAAGTACAAGCTGCAACCCACCGACCTGAACGGGTTGGTTCGGGCCGGCGTGGCCCTGTTCCGCCGCACCCGCAGGGAAATCACCGTTCGCGAAAACTACCAGGCGGATCTGTGGCCGGTGGAGGTGGATCGCAGCCAGATCAACCAGGTGCTGCTCAATCTGATGGTCAATGCCTGGCAGTCGATGCCTCAGGGGGGGCAGCTGACCATCACCACCGCCAACCAGGAATGGCATCCGGAGCAGGCGGCGGCCCACGGGTTGTCCCCCGGACGCTTTGTCTGCACGACGGTGAGCGATACGGGCGTCGGTATGGACGAGGCCACCTGCCAGCGCATCTTCGAACCCTTTTTCACCACCCGCCAGATGGGCCACGGCACCGGCCTGGGTCTGGCCTCGGCCTACGGGATCATCCGCAACCATGGCGGCCTCCTCACCGTCAGCAGTTGCAAGGGGGTGGGGTCCTCCTTCGCCTTCCACCTGCCGGCCACGGCCAACGCCGTCTCCGAAGACGCCGGCCCGGCCGCCGATAAACGCCGCGGCCATGAGACCATCCTGCTGGTGGACGACGAGCCGATGGTCCTCGAGGTCAGCCGGGAATTGCTCCAAAGACTCGGTTACACCGTGTTCACGGCGGATTCGGGGCAGGCCGCCTTGGACCTGCTGGCGCAACCGCAGGCATCCTTCGATCTGGTGATCCTGGACATGATCATGCCCGGCCTGTCCGGGGCCGAACTCTTCGATGGCATCCGGCGCCTGAAACCAAACCAGCCGGTACTGCTGGCCAGCGGTTACAGCCAGGAAGGAGAAGCCAAGTCCATCCTGGAGCGCGGCTGTGACGGTTTCATCCAGAAGCCTTTCGATCTGGCCCTGCTGAGTCGGCGGATCCGCGAGATCCTCGACCGGCGCTGACCTGCCCCGGTCGCTGCCGCCCCGGAAAGGGAGCGCCGGCAGCGGGCCGGCGCCCTCAGGGACAGGCCGTCAAGCGGCCTTTGGGCTGGAAGCGCAGCGCCAGGCCTTCCAGATTGGCGGGGAGCACCACGAGGGCCTGCGCCTGGCGCGAGGCTCGAGGCGCCAGATCCTGGTCCTCACGCCAATCGACGATGCGCTCGAGAAGGTCGCCGATCATCATCCACCCTTCAAAGTGCATGCGGCAGGCGCTGGTGTTGGTCAATGAAAAGCTCAGTTCGATGGTCTCCGGACTGCGGCGCACCAGATTCAGTGTCAGATGGCCGACCACCGAGCGCCCCTGGCCCGTGGTCAGGTCGGTGCCGACCCCATCGATGATGCGCCCTTCGGCTTGCAGGTGAATGGGGGTGGCATCCAGGGCCGCCGTCGTGCCGGCCACGACCGGGGGCGGACCCGGCACGGAATCGGCGGGCGGAAAATCGCGGTCGGGAGCCCGAAAGCCGGGCGCAGGAGGCGAAACCGGATCGCGGACATCGTTTGCCGTTACCGCCCATTGCTCCAGGCGGCCGGTAACCTCAAGGCTCGGCATGGGTGCCACCAGGACGTCGTTCTGCCAGCGGCCCGATTCGGTATGGCCGTCGGCGAAGCGGTACACGCCCAAACCGTTTTTGGCGTCCTCGGCCCACTGGCCTTCATACCTCGCCCCGTCGGGCCAGCGATAGGTCCCCAGGCCATGGCGCCGGCCGCCCTGCCACTGGCCCTCGTAGACGGCGCCGCTGGGCCAGATGTAGATCCCCCGGCCGTGGCGCTGACCGTCGATAAACTGCCCCTCGTAGCGCCGACCGTCGGGCCAGGTATAGACCCCCCTGCCGGCAAAACGCGTGTCCTGGAACCCCCCCTCGTAACGGGTTCCATCCGGCCAGGCGTAAACCCCCGTACCCGTCACGCAGTCGCCCTGGAGACAGGCCGCTTCCAGTCCCGCAGGGGCACCTGGCACCCCGAGCCAACCGATGGCAAACCAGAGCATCAAACCACGCCATGTCTTCATGAAACCGCCTTTCCTGGCCTTGGGTCACATCCCTCGCGGAGCCGATCATTTCTCCCGGATCGAAGCGCTTTCGGGTATCGAGGATTGCAGTAATAAAACGCCGATGCCCGAACTGTCAAATTCCGCCCTTTTGCACCCGGACCTTTGTCATTTGAAGAATCGCGCTTATAATGCGAACAGCCGCAAACGCCCTGGCGGGCAGTGCCCATCGACCCGCCGGGGCGTCTCAGACACCGTTTCCCAGCAAGGAGAAGACGCGCATGACGACCAATCATCTTCGAACCGGGCTGCTGCTGGCCGCCATGACCGCCCTGATCCTGGTCGTCGGCCAGCTCGTGGGCGGCCGCCAGGGAATGATCGTGGCCCTGGTGCTGGCCGCCGGGATGAATTTTGCCAGCTACTGGTACTCGGACAAGATCGTGCTGGGAATGTACCGCGCCCGACCCGTTACCGCCGCGCAGGCCCCCGAACTCTATGCGTTGACCGAGGCCCTCTCCCGCCGGGCAGGACTGCCCATGCCCCGGCTCTACCTGATTCCGGATCCGACCCCCAATGCCTTTGCCACCGGACGGAACCCGGAACATGCGGTGGTGGCCGTCACCGAGGGACTGGTGCGCCTGATGGACCGCGAGGAGATCGCCGGTGTTCTGGCGCACGAGCTGGCGCACGTGCGCAATCGGGACATCCTGGTGGGCAGCATCGCCGCCACCCTGGCCGGTGCCATCATGATGCTGGCCAGCATGGCGCGCTGGAGCGCCCTTTTCGGCGGTCACCGTAACGATAACAACGGAGGCGGTCTGGGAGGCCTCGGATTGATCCTCATGTCCGTGATCGCCCCCCTGGCCGCCATGGTGATCCAGATGGCCATCTCCCGTTCCCGCGAGTACCTGGCAGATCGCACCGGCGCCGCGATTTCAGGGTCCAGTGAAGGACTGGCGCGGGCCCTGGAAAAGCTGGGCGCGCATGCCCGGGGCTCCCGCCCCATGGCCGCCAACGCGGCCACGGCCCACATGTTCATCGTCAACCCGCTTTCGGGCGGAAGCCTGGCGAGCCTGTTTTCCACCCATCCCCCCCTGGCCGAGCGCATCGCCCGGCTGCGGGGGCACGACACCCAAACGGCGCCGCCGTCCGCCCCCCAGGGCCAGACCATGGCCCGCAGCGGCCGGGATTTCTGGGATCGGTTTTCACGCTAGCCCGTGCAAGGATCGGGCGCGGCGGTCCGCACCCGGCGGAAGCCCACCTCCTGGTGCGGCACAACACATCACCTCAACACGCAAAGGATCAATTCCGGATGGGCATTCAGGAGCGCAAGGAAAGAGAGCGCGAACGGCGCCGGCAGGATATCATGGTGGCCGCACGCCGCGTGTTCAGCACCAAAGGGTATGAGAAGGCCACCATGGAAGATATCGCCCGGGAGGTGGAACTGAGCCCCGGCACCCTCTATCTGTACTTCAAGAACAAAGACGACTTATACGCCTCGCTCAATTTGCGGGTGCTGCAGTTCCTGTCCGTCAAGCTCGACCATGCCCTTTCCGAGCCGGCGCTGGATCTAGACGGCAAACTAGACCGGCTGATGGCGGCCATGATGGCGGTCTATGAATTCGACCCGTTGATCCTCAACAACGTTTTCCATCTCCAGTCGAGCGAAACGCTCAACAACATCTCGCCTGAACTGCTCGAGGAGATCAACGCCCTGAGTCGTGCGGCCCTGCGCAGTGTGGCGGGGATGTTCGCCGCCGAGATCGAAAAAGGGACCCTCATCGATGCCAATCCCACCGCCCTGGCCGACCTGCTCTGGGGCCTGTTTTCAGGCATCGCCCTGTGGGAGGAGACCAAGCGCATGGTCAATCCCGACCGCTACCAGTTTGAAAAGAATATCCGAACCGGATTTGACCTGTTGCGCCGCGGGCTGCAGAAAAGGCCCCGGCCGGTCTCCGGTTGAACAAGGCCGGGCGGTGCCCCGGTGCGCGCTCAGAATCCATTTGACAGCCGCCCCCCAAAGCCCCTAAGCTTGAACAGCGGCGATGGATGGGAACGCGCCAGCGGAAAGGTGCCCCGCGATGCCTGCAACGCCCTTCTTTTTTCGGTTGGATGCCATGCGCACGCCCCCGGGTGCGGACCCGATCCGCGCCGGGGGCGTTTCGCGTCTTTCCCCTGCCCCTGCGGCGACACCGCAAGCCAGGGATCCGCGCACAACCCCTTAACGAGAGGAGGTCGACTGATGAGCGGCAGCGTTTACAAGATCATCGAGCTGGTGGGAACGAGCGACAAGTCCTGGGAAGACGCCGCCGCCCGAGCGGTGGAAACCGCAGGCAAGAGCCTGCGGGATCTGCGGGTGGCCGAAGTGACCAAGATGGACATGACCATTGAAAACGGCAAGATACTGCGCTACCGGGCCCGGGTGGCCCTTTCTTTCAAGTACGAAGACTAAAAAAAGGGGGTCGCTGCTTGAAAAAATGCAGCGACCCCTTTTTTGTATTTTGGTGGGCGGTACAGGATTTGAACCTGTGACTTCCACCGTGTGAAGGTGGCACTCTCCCGCTGAGTTAACCGCCCGAACTGATTCAGGAATCGACTTTTTCTTTCAGCTCCTTGCCCACTTTGAAGAAGGGCAGCCGCTTGGAGGGGACCTCGATCTGCCGTCCTGTTTTGGGATTTCGCCCCGTGTAGGCCTTGTACTCCTTTACCGAGAAGCTTCCGAACCCTCTGATCTCCACACGATCACCCTCGCCCATGGCTTCCGTGACGGCGCCGAAAAACTGCTCCACCACCATCTCGGCGTCCTTGCGGCTCAGGCCGGTATAATCCTTCAAGGCATTGATCAGGTTGGACTTGTTCATACCCGCTCCCCCGGCGCCCCGCTTGGGTACCGGTTCAAATTCGGCGCTACTATGGAGGTTGTAGGGGTCAAAGTCAAGGCTTTTTTCCGCTCTCCTGGAGCGGCACGGATTCCTGGCAATCCGCAGCAGAACCGGTGGCAACCGGCTGCCCCGGGTCGCTGGAGAGCTCCTTGATCTCCTTGAGGGTCGGCAGGTCCTTGAGGTCCCGCAACTCGAAAACTTCCAGGAAGATGCGGGTCGTGCCGTAGAGCAGGGGCCGCCCCGGGATCTCGCGCCGCCCCATCACCCGAATCAGGCGGCGTTCGAGGAGCATCCGCAGCACCCCGCCGCAATCCACCCCGCGCACCGCCTCGATTTCGGCGCGCACCACCGGCTGGCGATAGGCCACGATGGCCAGGGTTTCCAGAGCTGCACGGCTCAGCCGCGGGGCCCCGATTCCCCTGAGGCGCCGGATCCAGGGGTGAAAGCGGGGCCGGCTGCGCAGCTGGTAGCCGCCCGCCACCTGCTGCAGATAGAAGCCGCCGCCCCGATTTTCATATTCCTCGGCCAAGGATTCCAGGGCGCGGCGCAGCCCCTCCTGATCACCGGTGCCGATGACCTCGGCCAGGGTTCCGAGGTTCAACGGTCCTTCGGCCGCAAAGAGCAGTCCTTCAAGGATGGCGCCAAGATCTTCGCTCATCGATAGAAGATCCGGATGATCCCCGTCTGAGAGGATTGGACGATCTCGATCAATTCCAGCCGGGCCATTTCCAGCACGGCCAGAAAGGTCACGATGACCTCGACGCGATGGGCCGTGGCCTGGAAAAGTTCGTCAAAGGCCAGAGAGCCGGCGTCTTCCAACAAATCCACGATCTGGCCGATGCGCTCCTTGATGGAAATCGTATCGGCCTGCAAATCCACTTGGTGGGCCGGACCGATCCGCTCGATCACCTGTTGAAAGGCCTCGATGAGTTCGAAAAGGCCGACCCGAATCATGCTCGGATCGGGGTCCCACTCGTGCTCATCCCTAGCGGTCGGATGGGTAAAGGTCTGTTCGCCCAGGATGCTGCGCCGGGCCAGGGCTTCGGCGGCGGCCTTCATCTGCATGTATTCGGCCAGGGGCCGGACGATGGCCAGGCGGGGATCTTCCGCTTCCGGGTCACCTTCCCCGTGGGCTGGCAGGAGCATGCGCGACTTGATCTGGGCCAGGGTGGCGGCCATCACCAGAAAATCGCCGGCCAGATCGATGTTCAAGGCTTTCATCCAATCCAGGTACTGCAGGTACTGCTCGGTGATCAGTCCGATGGGGATATCGTAAATGTCCAGCTCATGCTTGCGGATGAGATGGACCAGAAGGTCCATCGGGCCTTCGAAGACATTCTCCACACGCACGGCATAGGTCTGCGGATCCATGGCCTCCCACACCGCCTCCGGCCCTGGCCGAAAGGCTCAGCCGGCCAGAGACCGGATACCCACCGCCCGGCGCACCGACTCGAGCATCGGCCGGCTGTGGGCCCGGGCCTTTTCGGCCCCCTGGCGCAGCAGCCGCTCCACATGCCCCGGATCGGCCAGCAAGGCCTCATAGCGACGCCGGGGTTCGGACAGATGGGCATCGAGATAGGCGAAAAGTATCTGCTTCATCTCTCCCCAGCCGATTCCCCCCGCGTAGCGCTCGCGCAGTTCGAGGGCTTCCGGCGGGGTGGCAAAGGCCTGATAGATTTGAAACAGGGTACAGGTGTCCGGATCTTTGGGGGCCTCGGGCGGCAGGCTGTTGGTGGTGATCTTCATGATCAGCTTACGCAGCTGTTTTTCGGGGGCAAAGAGGGGAATCGTATTGTGGTAGCTCTTGCTCATCTTGCGCCCGTCCAGACCGGTCAGGACGGCTGTCTGGGCCTGGACCTGGGCTTCGGGCAAAACGAAAAGCTCCCCGTAGTGGTGGTTGAAGCGCGCCGCGATGTCGCGGGCCATTTCCAGATGCTGAATCTGGTCTCTGCCCACCGGAACCCGATCGGCCTTGAACATCAGGATGTCGGCCGCCATCAGAATCGGGTAACAGAACAACCCCATGGAGACGCCGCGGTCCGGATCTCCGTGTCCGGCCGCTTCGTTTTCATCCACGGCGGCCTTGTAGGCGTGGGCCCGGTTCATCAGGCCCTTGGCGGTCACGCAGGAAAGGACCCAGGTCAGTTCGAGAATTTCGGGAATGTCCGACTGGCGGTAAAAGATGCTCCGCTCCGTGTCGAGCCCCAGGGCGATCCAGGCCGCCGCCACTTCCAGGCTGGAACGATTCACTTCCCGCGGGTCCTGGCACTTGATGATGGCGTGATAGTCGGCCAGAAAGTAGAAGGAGGTGGTTTCCGCGTTGCGGCTGGCGGCAATTGCCGGGCGGATGGCGCCCACGTAGTTGCCCAGGTGAGGCGTCCCGGTGGTGGTAATCCCGGTCAAAACGATGTGTGAAGTCATGCGCGGTCCTGAAATTGGATAGCGGCGCCGGACGAATGTCGAACGGCGGCCGGGTTAGGGGTCAATCGGCCTTCCACGCGGTATGGATCACGATATCGGCGGGTTCTGGGCCGCGGCCAGACGCCGGGCCAGGGCCAGTTCATCCTGCGGATCATCCAGCTGGCCGTTGCGCCTGGCATCCCGCAGGGCATCGAGGATCTGCCGATAGACGGGACCGGGCGCGATGCCCAGCCGTTTGAGATCGGCGCCGGTAACGGTGGGCTGAACAAAACGCAGACGGGTAACGTACAGGGAAATCGCCCGCTGAACCGCGACCTGCCGTGTGGTGGCCATCATGTAAAGGATCTGTTCGGTGCCGAACTCCTGCAGCATCCGGCACAGGGCGCTGTTCTCCTCCGGGATCCGCTGCTCGAGCCGATAAAGGACCCGTTGGGCCGTGAGCCGCCCGGGGCCCAGGAGACGCCGGTGACGCGGCGGCAGGTCGAAGCGGCGGCAGATCTCCTCGGTGACCTCCAGGTTGAAGGAATGCATCAGGGCCATGAAATAAACGGCCCACTTCATATAAGATTCCTCCAGAAAAAGCAAATCGAACCAGGATTGCACGTCCTTGACCGCCTGGAAGGCCGTGGACAGCTCCGCGGTGAACGTCAAGGAGGGATGGAGCACCTTGAGCAGGCCGTAGTCGCCCAGGCGCTTGAGCAGGTCCAGGGGGCTGGCCTCCTCGAACAGCAGACGCAGTTCGGAAAACACCCGCCGGCCGTCCAGGCGCCTGAAAAAATCCATCCGCACCGCATTTTCGATCAAACCGGCGGTGAGTCGACCGATGGTAAAACCGAAACGCTGCTCGAAGCGGATGGCGCGAAAAACCCGGGTGGGGTCTTCCACAAAACTCAAGTTGTGCAGGACGCGAATCGTTTTTTCCTTGATATCCTTGAGCGCCGAAAAAAAATCGATCAGGGTGCCGAAGCGTCGTGGATTGAGCCGGATGGCCAGGGTGTTGATGATGAAATCGCGGCGCGCCAGGTCCATCTTGATGGAGCTCATCTCCACCGTGGGCAGAGCGGCCGGGACGGTGTAGTACTCCATGCGGGCCGAGGCCACATCGATCTTGTAGGCATCGGGGAAGACCACCACCGCCGTGCCGAATTTCTCGTGGGTGTGGACCCGTCCGCCCATGATTTTGGCAAACCGGCGGGCGAAGCGGATCCCGTCGCCCTCGATGACGATGTCCACGTCCTCGTTGGGCCGGTAGAGAAACAGGTCCCGAACGAACCCGCCCACCACATAGGCGCCACAGTCGAGTTCGTCGGCCACCTCTCCCACCGTCTGGAGGATGTCCATGAGCCGGCGCCCAAGCCGCTCGTGCATGAACTTCTGGATATTTCGGGTGCGGGCGCCCACCAGCTCACGGAGCGGATCGCCCCCGTCGCCCAGGGTGGCTGGGGCGCTGGGCACCAGCAGGTTGAGCAGATCGGTGCGTGTCAGCACCCCCACCACCTGCTGCCCGTCGCAGACCGGCAGAATGCGCTGCTTGTGTCCGATGATCTTCTCCTGGATCTCCTGCAGCTCGGCCTCCGGCCCCACCGAGGCGACTTCCGAATTCATGTAGTCGCGCACCGGCACGTCCTGAAGCCCGTGATAGAGCGCTTTTTCGAGGACCTGGCGGGTGATGCAGCCCACCAGCGGGTCGCCGGGGGCACCGTGTTCGGTCACCACCAGGGCGTTGATGTTGTAACGCGGAAGCAGCTCGGCGGCCTCACCGCAGGTGGCGTCGGCCGCCACGAGGATCGGCGGAGCGCTCATCAGATCCCGCGCCCGCCGGCGCGAGCGGATGCTCTGGGCCAGGTTTTCGCGCAACTGCTGCTCCACCTGCAGCAGGGTCAGATCCCGCACGGTGGCCGAAGCCGCCGATGGGTGCCCGCCGCCGCCCAGGCAGGCCAGCACCGCGTCAACCTCCACTTCCGGGATGCGGCTGCGCGCGATGACATGCACCTTGTTGTCCATCTGCGCGATGGCAAAGAGCACATCCAGGTTTTCCATGCGCACCATCTTGTGCACCAGAAAGGCCAGATCCGGCACGTAGCGGTCCGTGCTGATGCGCGTGATGGCCACCTCGATCCCGTTGACCCGGTACCGATCGGCCGCCTGGATCAGGTCGTTGAGCAGGCCCACCTGTTCCGGGCTGATCTCGCGGGCAATCATCTGTCCCACCGTGTTGAGACTGGCCCCCTGTTCGAGCAGGTAGGCCGCCGCCCGGAAATCCTCCGCCGTGGTGGATGCGAAGGTGAACGACCCGGTATCCTCGTAGATCCCCAGGCACATGATGGTGGCCTCGTCGCTGCTGATGGAAATGCGGCGCTCGCGCAGCAGGCCTGTCAGGAGCGTCACGGTGGCCCCGGCCAACCGCTGAATGCCGCCATGGCTGGCGATGTCGTCGGCCCGGGGGGGGTGATGATCGTAGATGTGGACCTCCAGCCCGGGATTGTCCAGAATGCGGGCCAAGGGACCGAGTCGATTGGCCTGACAGGTGTCCACCAGGACCAGCCGCCTGACGGCGGCCAGGTCCAGGTCCCGGATCTCGACCATGTTGAACAGATACACCATCGAACTGATGAAAAAATGGCGCAGATTCTTCTCCTGAGAACCCGGAAAGACCACCCGGGCCTCGGGATACAGCTTCTGCGCCGCGAGCATGGAAGCCATGGCGTCAAAATCGGCGTTGACATGGCTGGTGATCAGCGTCAGCCCGTCACGGGCCGCAGATGGGAAAAGGTCGCTCACGGCGGTGCTTCCTCCCGGGTAGACATTGGGAAAAAATGTCCGTCGTCATCCGATAGAACGATTATCCATAGGCACAATCGGCACCTCGGATCAAGGGCCCCGCGTTGACGGCGGAAGGCGACGGACGGTTCACCGCCCTGCCGAAGCCAAGCCTAATCCCGTTGGCGCGAGCCGCCGCAGACGCCCGGCGGGGCCGGGCAAGGCCTCGGGCACGTCTGGACAAGGGGCGGAAAAGATTGTAGGATGCATGAATTTCACAAACGACTGCAGCGACTGGCGTGCGTTCCGGACGGCGGCATGGCGGACGGCCGTTTAAAGACCAAAATGAGGATGCCCGAGGTTCAGGCAACGAAAGGGTGATGGATCATGCCGGTCTACATCTGGGAAGGCAAGAACCGTAAAAACGAAGCCCAGAAGGGAGAATTCGAGGCCGCCAGCGAAGAGGCCGTCCGTGCCCATCTGATCCGCCTGCGCATCGCGCCCACAAGGATCAAAAAAAAGCCCAAGGATCTTTTGGCCAACGTGTCCTGGGCCCAGCCCAAGGTCACCCAGGCCGACGTGATCCTTTTTTGCCGGCAGTTCTCCACCATGATCGACGCCGGCCTGCCCATCATCCAGTGCCTCGACATCCTGCACCAGCAGCAGGAGAACAAAACCTTCAAGAAGATCCTCAAGGACATCAAGGACTCGGTCGAAGGCGGACAGACCTTTGCCGAGGCACTGAAAAAATACCCGGCCCAGTTCGATGATCTTTTCGTCAACATGGTGGCCGCCGGCGAGGCGGGCGGAATCCTGGACACCATCCTCCAACGGCTGTCCACCTATCTCGAGAAGGCCGCCCGCCTGAAAAAAAGGATCAAGGGCGCCATGACCTACCCGGCCATCACCCTGGTGGTGGCGGTCATCGTGGTGGCGGTGATCATGGTCTTCGTGATTCCGGTTTTCGAGGAGATGTTCACCGATTTTGGCAGCGCCCTGCCTGCTCCGACCCAGATCGTGGTGGACCTGAGCCGTTTCGTGCGCGACCAGATCCTCTACATGATCGGCGCCGTGGCGATTTTCGCCTTCGCCGCGCGACGGGTGCTGAAGACCGAAAAGGGGCGCAGCCTCTTCGATCGCTACATTCTCAACCTGCCGGTCTTCGGCCTGCTGCTGCGCCGGGTGGCGGTGGCCAAGTTTACCCGCACCATGGGCACGATGCTCGCATCCGGTGTGGCGATCCTGGATGCCCTGGACATCACGGCCAAGACCGCCGGCAACAAGACCGTGGAAGCGGCCATCTACAAGGTGCGCCAGGGGATCGCCGAAGGGCGCACCATGAGCGAACCCCTGGCCGAGACCGGGGTTTTCCCCGCCATGGTCTGCCAGATGATCTCCGTCGGGGAATCCACCGGCGCGCTGGACACCATGCTGGTCAAGATCGCCGATTTTTACGATGAAGAGGTCGATCAGGCCGTGGAAAACCTCACCTCGGCCATCGAACCGGTGATGATGGTCTTTATGGGCGTGGTCATCGGCGGCCTGGTGGTTTCGATGTATCTGCCGATATTCAAGATGGCCGGTGCGGTAGCCGGCTGAGCCCCTTCCCGGAGGCCCATCCGCGACCGGCCCCAGGGCCGAACACCCCGATGCCCGTAACCCGCTCCGACGCCGACCAGGAAACCTACAGCCGCCTGCGGCTGTTGATGTTCTTCCGGGTGCTCTTTACCACCCTGCTGCTCAGCTCGACCATCGTCCTGCAGACCGGCAAGGCCGTTTCCGCCGTGGCGCCGCCGCTGGTGGTGCTCTACGCCCTGATCGTGGCGATTTTCCTCCTGTCGTGCGTCTATGCCGTGATTCTGCCCCGCACCCGGTCCCCTTCCCGTCTGGCCTCCCTGCAGGTGGGCATCGACACGCTGATCGTCACCCTGGTGATCCTGGTCACGGGCAGTTTCGCCAGCATCTTCTCCTTTCTCTATCTGGTGGTCATCATCTATTCGAGCATCCTGCTGGAGCGCGGCGGCAGCATGCTCATGGCCGGGTTGTGCAGCATCCAGTACGGGGTCCTGGTCAATCTCGAATTTTTCGGCCTCTTTGTTCCCTTCGTGGTGGATGCCAGCCCCACGGCCATGACCTATCTGTGGCGCGACGTGCTCTACAAGGTGCTGATCACCACCGTGAGCTGCTTTGCGGTGGCCATTCTCAGCGATCTGCTGGCCGAACAGGTGCGCAAAAGCCGCAAGGCCCTCAAAACCATGGAGGAACGCATGCGGCGGGTGGAGAAGCTGGCCGCCATGGGCGAAATGGCGGCGGGAATGGCCCACGAACTGAAAAACCCGCTGGCCGCCCTGGCCGGTTCGATCCAGCTGCTGCGCGAAGAGCTGCCCGCTCGGCCGTCCCATGAACGGTTGATCCAGATCGCCCTGCGGGAAACCAGCCGCCTCAACGATCTGCTCACCGATTTTCTGACCTTCGCCCGCCCGCCGGCCGGCAAGCGCCGTCCGCTGCGCCTGGATCGCGCCGTCAGCGAAATCGTGGCCCTGTTCGAAAGGGACGGCACCTGCGCCGGGCGCATCCAGATTGAAAAGACGATGACGCCAGACCTCTGGGTGGCCATGGATCCGGTCCATCTGCGCCAGATCCTCTGGAACCTGCTGCTCAATGCGGCCGAGGCCATCGATGGACACGGCCGCATCGCTGTCGAGGTCCGTGCGGCGCGCGGCGACAAGGCTGAAATTCGCGTTCGCGACAGTGGCTGCGGGATCCCCGCCGAATTGATGGAAAGCATCTTCAATCCGTTTTTCACCACCAAGACCGAAGGGACCGGTCTGGGGCTGTCCGTGGTACATCGGCTCCTGGAATCCTATGACGGCTTCCTGCAGGTGGAAAGCCAGCCCGGAAGAGGCGCCCTGGTGACACTGACCCTGAATGCCATCGCTCCTCCGGAAAAGCGGCCCGAGCCTTGACAATCAAAGTCGAAATACGGTACTAAAGTCGGCTTGTTTTTTGCGTCGAAAACACCTAACCAGCCGGAAAATGCAGAGGTTTGGCTGTTTCCCGGCACAGGGGCCACAACCCGGCCCCGCCCGAGGTTCCCATGAGTCCAGTAACCGAGCTAGCCCAGCAGCGGCGCGAGAAAATCGAGGCCCTGCGGCGCGATCGGATCAATCCTTTCCCCAACGATTTTTCCGTCACCCACGACGTGGCCGAGCTGCGAAGCCTTATCCAGGCCAGCCCCGACGGCCTGCGCGAAGATCATCCGGTTTTCGCCGTAGCCGGCCGCATCATGGCCATCAACCGCTTCGGCAAGGCGGCCTTCCTGCGCCTGCGGGATCGCACGGGTCCCATCCAGGCCTATGTGCGCCGGGACCGTGTCGGCGAATCGGCCTATGCCCTCTTCCGCCGGATGGACATCGGCGATTTCATCGGAATTCACGGCGGGTTGTTTCAAACCCGCACCGGGGAATGGACCCTCATGGTGCGCGACCTTCGCCTGGTGGCCAAGTCTGTGCGCCCCCTGCCCGAGAAGTTCCACGGCCTCAAAGATCCGGAAAAACGCTACCGGCGGCGCTACCTGGACCTGATGATGAATGACGAGGTGCGCGAAATTTTTCGCCGCCGCAGCCGCATCGTCCAAGAGATTCGAGGCTTTTTGCTGGAGCGCGATTTTCTCGAGGTGGAAACGCCCATGATGCAGACCGTGCCGGGCGGGGCCGAGGCCACTCCCTTCGTGACCCATCACAACGCCCTGGACATTCCCCTCTATCTGCGCATCGCCCCGGAACTCTATCTCAAGCGGCTGGTGGTGGGCGGATTCGAGCGCGTCTTTGAAATCAACCGCAATTTCCGCAACGAAGGGGTCTCGACGCGCCACAACCCGGAATTCACCATGCTGGAGTTTTACCAGGCCTACGCCCGCCATAGCGACCTGATGCGGCTTACCGAAGAAATGTTTCGCCGCACCGCCGAGGCCGTCACCGGATCCTGCACCATCGACTATCAGGGCCAGACCATCGATTTGGCGCCCCCCTGGCGGCGCATCGCACTCTACGAGGCCCTGGTGCAGATCGGCGGACTGGCGCCCTCCGTACTCCAGGACCGGGATCGGCTGCTGGCTGCTGCGGCCGAGCGGCAGGTGCCGGTCAATCCCCAGGCCCGATCGGGCAAAATCGTCACCAAGCTCTTCGAGGCCCTGGTGGAGCCGCACCTGATCCAACCCACCTTTGTCACCGGCTACCCGGTGGAGGTTTCTCCATTGTCCCGGCGCAGCGACACGGCCCCCGAGGTGACCGAACGCTTTGAGCTGTTCATCGCCGGCTATGAAATCGCCAACGGGTTTTCGGAGCTGAATGATCCGGAGGATCAATACCAGCGATTCGCCCAGCAGGTGGCCGATCGCCAAGCCGGCGAAACCGAGGCCCATCCCATGGATCTGGACTACATCGAAGCGCTGGAGTTCGGGATGCCCCCCGCGGCCGGGGAAGGCGTGGGGATCGACCGGCTGACCATGCTGCTCACCGATGCGCCCAGCATTCGGGAAGTGATCCTTTTTCCGCACCTCAAACCGCGGGCGTGATCACCCCCGCAATGCGGCCAGGCAAGGCGCCCCATGCGATTTGAAACCTTTATCACCCGGCGCTACCTGCGGGTGGGACAAAAACAGGCCTTCATTTCGCTCATCGGTCTGCTTTCCATCGCCGGGGTGGCGGTGGGGGTCATGGCCCTGATGGTGGTGATCGCCGTCATGACCGGCTTCGAGGCCGATCTCAAGCGGCGGCTTCTGGCCATGCAGGCCCATGTGGTGCTCAGCCCGCGCGCCCACCTCGCCGATGCCGCAGCCGATCTCCAGCGGCTGGAGCAAATCCCCGGGGTAGTGTCCGCCGCCCCCTTCGTGGAAAGCCAGGTGATGCTCCGTTCGGCCAGGGCAGCCGCCGGCGTGGTGCTGAAGGGCATCGAACCGGCACGTGCCGTCCGGGTCCTCGATGCCGGCATCGACCTGCGGGCCCTGGCTTCCCCTCCCCCATCGACCGCTGAAGCGCCCAGCCTGGGCGGCATCGTGCTCGGGCAGGATCTGGCCCGGCAACTCGGGGTGGTCAAGGGAGACCGGGTCTTTCTGGTGGCCCCCCAGGGAATCCTCGCCCCCGTGGGGCACGTGCCGGCCATGCGCCCGTTTTCCGTGGCGGGGGATTTCGCCTCGGGGATTTACGAATATGACGGCAGTCTGGCATTCGTGGGCATGGCCGAAGCCCAGCGGGTCCTGCGCCTGGGCGACGCAATTTCCGGTATCCAGGTGCGCCTGGCTGACATCGACGATGCCGAGCAGGTGGCGCGGGCCATCGAGCGGCAAATGGGGGCGGTTTTCACCGTGCGCCCCTGGACCGCCGCCAACCGCAGCCTCCTGAGCGCCCTCAAACTGGAAAAAGCCGCCATGTTCGTCATCCTGGCCCTCATCGTGTCGGTGGCCGCGCTGAACATCGCCGGCGCCCTGGTGATGACGGTCATGCAAAAGGCCCGGGACATCGCCATTCTCAAGGCCCTGGGCGCCACCGACGGCGTCATTCGGCGCATCTTCGTGATGAACGGGTTGCTGATCGGCGCCATCGGGGTCGTCATGGGAGCCGCCCTGGGCGCTGGGCTCTGCCGCTTGCTGGCCTCTTCGGACCTGATCCGCCTGCCCGGCGACCTTTTTTACATCACCCGCTTGCCGATCCACCTTCTGCCCGCGGATGTGCTCGCCATCGGCCTGGCGGCCATGGGGATCTGCCTTCTGGCCACCCTCTATCCGGCTCACCAGGCCGCCCGGCTCAACCCCGTGGAGACGATTCGCCATGGCTGATGACACCATCGTCCCGGCCCTGGTGGAGGCCCGCGGCCTGTGCAAGCAGTTTTTTGCCGGCCAGGAGCGCATCCGCATTCTCGACGGAGCGGATCTGACCGTCAACCGCGGCGAATCCGTGGCCGTGGTGGGCGCCTCGGGGATCGGCAAATCGACTTTGCTGCATATTCTGGGCACCCTGGACCGCCCCGACAGGGGCAGCCTGCGCCTGGAGGGCCAGGACGTCCTGCATCTGGATAGCGGCCCTCTGGCGCGTCTGCGCAACCGCCGGATCGGTTTCGTCTTCCAGTTTCACCACCTGCTGCCGGAATTCGACGCCCTGGAAAACGCCATGATGCCGGCCCTGATCCACGGCCTGAACCGCCGGGAAGCCGAAGCGGCCGCCGAACGGATCCTGGTCCAGGTGGGGCTTGCCGCAAGGCTGCGGCACCGCGTCACGCGCCTGTCGGGGGGCGAGCAGCAGCGGGTGGCCCTGGCCCGGGCCCTGGTCATGAGCCCCCCTTTGCTGCTGGCCGACGAACCCACCGGCAACCTTGACAAGGGAAACAGTGAGCAGGTACATGAGCTGCTGGCAACCCTGAACGCCGAACGGCGGATGGCCCTGGTGGTCGTGACCCACAACCCCGATCTGGCCGGACGCATGGCACGCCGCGTAACGTTGACCGATGGCCGTTTGATGGAGCTGCCCTGACCGGCCATCGTGCCACAAGTCGTGGCGTGCGCGCCGCAAGAATGGAGATCCCATGCTCAACCCGCAACATCGTGCCGATAGCGACGCCGAGCCGCGCCGGTCTCCGGGCGCCTTCCGTCTCCTGGCGGGGATCTGCTGCATCCTGGCGCTGCTCCTGGGCGCCGGCGGCCCGGTCGGGGCCCAGACGGATCCATCGATTTCCGTCCTGGCCCTTCCTTTCCGCGTCTTCGCCCAGGATCCCGCCACCGATCTGTCCCGCCAGATCGTTGACGCTCTGGCCGCCCAGTTGACCGCTGCCGGCGCCCGGGTGACCATCGCCGACATCGCCCCCGAAGACCTGACGGCCCTGATGGAGGCCGGAACCGAGACCGTCGCCGACTACGGCCGCGCCCGGGGGGCTGGCTTCGTGCTCTGGGGCAGCCTCACCCGGGTTGGCGAACGGTTTTCCATCGATGGACACCTCACCGATGTCGCCAGCCAGCGAAGCGAGACGGTCTCCCTCGACGGTGAGCGCATCGAAACGATGGCCGCGACCCTCGGTGACCTGGCGCGCCAGTTCACCCCGATGCTGTTCAAGCAGGACAAGATCGCGGCCATCCGCGTCCAGGGCCATCAGCGCATCGAGTCCGACGCCATCGAAAGGGTCATCCGCAGCGCCCCTGGCGACAGGCTGGACCAACGCCAGCTGGCCGCCGATCTGAAAGCCGTCTTCGCCATGGGGTATTTCGACGACATCCGCATCGAGACCGCCGACGAGGCCGGCGGAAAAACGGTCACCTTCCAGGTCAGGGAAAAACCGACGATCCGGGTCATCCGGGTCACGGGCAACCAGGTCTTCGACGACAAGGAGATCAACGAGGCCCTGACCCTGCGCACCGGTTCGATTCTCAACGAAAGCCAGATTCGCCACAACCTCCAGCGCATCCAGACCCTTTACCAGGAAAAGAACTATCACAACGTCAAGACCGACTACAGCATCCATCCGCTGGACAACAACCAGGCCGACCTGGAATTCAAAATCGAGGAGGGAAGCAAGGTCCGCATTCAACGCATCGGGTTTCAGGGCAACCAGGCCGTTTCCGAAAAGCAGCTCAGAAAGCTGATGAAGACCAAGGAGGCCTGGTTCCTGTCCTGGTTGACGTCGGCCGGGGAGCTGAACCAGGACGTTCTGAACCAGGACGTCGGCCAGATTCGCGCCTATTACAGCAACAACGGCTACATCCAGGCGCGCGTGGCCGATCCGGTGGTCAACTTCCAGCAGGACGGTATCGAGGTGACCCTCAAGATCGACGAAGGGCCCCAGTTCAAAGTAGGCAAGGTGACCGTCAGCGGCGATCTGGTGCAACCGGCCGAACAGCTGGCGGCCAAGCTGAGCATCGGCAAGGAGACCCATTTCAGCCGCGAAGTGGTGCGCAACGACGTGCTGATGCTCACCGACCTTTACGCCGACGAGGGCTACGCCTACGCCGAGATCGTGCCCAGCACCACGACCCAGGCCCAGGACCTGAGCGTGGACATCGATTACGCCGTGCGCCAGGGGCCCCTGGTCTATTTCGAAAAGATCGTCATCAGCGGCAACACCCGCACCCGCGACAAGGTGATCCGGCGCCAGCTGGAAGTCTATGAACAGGAGCTCTACCAGGGCGCCAAACTGAAAAAGGGGATCCGCAACCTCATGCGGCTGGAGTATTTCGAGGACGTCAAGGTCGACACGCCCCAGGGCAGCGCCGAAGACCGCATGATCCTCAAGGTGGACGTGGCGGAAAAGCCCACCGGGGCCTTCACCTTCGGCGGCGGCTACAGCAGCGTCGAAAATGTCTTCACGATGTTCGCCGTCTCCCAGCGCAACTTCCTCGGCCGGGGCCAGATCCTCCACGCCCAGGCCCAACTGGGCGGCATGACCACCAAATACAATTTGAGCTTCACCGAACCGTGGCTTTTCGACATCCCCCTGGCGGCCACGGTCGACGCCTACAACTGGGAAACCGATTACGACTCCTACGATCGCGAGAGCATGGGTGCGGGGCTGCGCCTGAGCTACCCCTTCTGGGAGAACGTGCGCCTCTACTGGGGGTACCGCTACGACATTTCGGACATCACCAACATCAACACCACCTCGCGCTCGATCCTGCAAATGGCGGGCGAGAACATCACCAGCTCCACCGATGTGGCCGTGCGCTACGACTCGCGCGACCGGCTCTTCAACCCCACCGAGGGGGCCCTGCACGGCATCAGCCTCGAGTACGCCGGCCTGGGCGGGGATGTGGGCTTCGTCAAAACCGAGGCCGAAACCAGCGTCTACTTTCCGCTGATCGGCGAATTCATCGGTTTTGTGCGCGCCAAGGGGGGGGTCGTGAGCGAAAGCGAGGGCAAGCTCCTGCCGGACTACGAAAAATTTTACCTGGGCGGGATCAACTCCCTGCGCGGTTTTCGCTGGCGCGATCTGGCCCCCCTGGAGGACGGAGATCACGTGGGCGGGGAAAAGTATCTCCAGTTCAATGCCGAAGTGCTCTTCCCGATGGAAAAGAAGATGGGCGTCATGGGCGTGCTCTTCTTCGACACCGGAGAGGTGTTCAGCAAGGACGAAAGCGTCGCCCTGGGGAACCTGCGCGAAAGCGTGGGCGCCGGAATCCGCTGGTATTCGCCCATCGGACCGATCCGGGTCGAATACGGCCACATCCTCGACCCCAAGACCGGGGCCGGCGAGGGCGGGCGCTGGGAGTTCACCATGGGCAGCACGTTCTGATTGTTGCCCCCCGCGGGGGGGGCGGACATTGTGGTTTTATCACCCGAAGTTCTCATCACTTTCAACGACAGCGGATCCTGATCCAAGGAGGCATCATGAAATACACCAAAACAGTGGCCTGGCTGATGGTGAGTGTCTGGTTCGGCATCGGTGCGGTGGCCGCGGCGGCCGAGGGCCGTGTGGGCGTCGTCGACTTTCAGCGGGTTCTGGACGAATCGGTGGCCGGCAAGGCCGCCCAGGCCGAAATCAACAAGCGCGGCAAGGAGATGGAGACGGCCCTCAAATCCAAGGGCGACGAACTGGAGGCCATGCGATCCCAGCTTCAGCGCGACGCCATGGTGATGACCGGAGAGATGCGCGAGGAGAAGGAGCGCGAGTTCCGCATCAAGGTCAACGATCTCAAGGAAATGCAGAAAGACTACGCCAAGACGGCGCGCGAGATGCAGATTCGCGCCATGGCGCGCATCCGCAATGAAGTCGACGAGGTCGCCCGGGCCATCGGGGAAAAGGAGGGATTCGCCCTGATCATCGAAAAGCAGGAGGCCGGGGTGCTTTTCGCCGTCCCGGCCATCGACCTCACCGCCAAGGTGATCCAACGCTACGACGCCCAACCGCCCAAGGCCAAGTAGGGCCGCGCCCATGCCCGTTTCGCATGCCACCATGCCGCCCCAGCCGATGACGCTGACGCAGATCACCGCCTTGGTGAACGGCCGCCTGGCGGGAGACCCCGGGCGCCTGGTGTCCGGGGCGGCCCCCTTTGAAAGCGCCGCGCAGGGCGATATCAGCTTTGCCGCCGGCAAGGCCTATCTCGATCGCCTGGAGGACTGCCGGGCCGGTGCCGTGCTGGTGCCCCCCGGCACCGAGGCCCCCCGGCGCGACCTGATCCGGGTGGACAACCCCCAGGCGGCCTTCGCGCGGGTGCTGGAGATCCTGCACCCGCCGCCGCGCCCTGCCCCCGGCATCGCCCCCACGGCGGTCATCGGAGCCGATTTTCACTGCGGCGACGGGTGTTCCATCGGCCCCCAGGTGGTCATCGGCCATGGGGTGGTTCTGGGCCATCGGGTGGTCATCGAACCCCAGGGGGTCATCGGGGACCGGGTCCGGATCGGTGACGACACCCGGATCTTTCCCCGGGTGACCATCCTGGCCGATTGCCGCATCGGGTCCCGGGTGACGATCCAGTCGGGCACGGTGATCGGCTCGGACGGGTTCGGCTATGCCCGGGACGGCGACCACTACCTGAAAATCATCCACCGCGGCATCGTCCAGATCGACGACGACGTGGAGATCGGCGCGGGCAACACCATCGATCGGGCCACCTTCGGACGCACCTGGATCCGGTCCGGGGTGCGCACCGACAACTTGGTACACATCGCCCACAACGTCACGGTGGGGGAAAACACCGTCATCGTGGCCCAGGTGGGCATTTCCGGCAGCGTCACCATCGGCCGTCAGGTGATCCTGGCCGGCCAGGCCGGCATCGCCGGGCATCTACGCATCGGCGACGGGGCCACGGTGGGCCCCCAGGCGGGCGTGGCCCGCTCGGTGCCGCCGGGCCAGGTGGTCTCCGGATCGCCGGAAATGCCCCACGGACGGTGGCTTCGCGCCCAGCGCGTCGCCGCCCAACTGCCCGAACTGGCCCAGCGGCTGCGGGCCCTGGAAAAACGTCTGGCAGCCCTGGACGCCCGCGGGGAATGAAACGGTCGAAGACCGAGGAAGCCAACGCGCATGACGCCGGTCTATGACATCCTCCGGATCATGGAGATCCTGCCCCACCGCCATCCGTTCATCCTGGTGGACCGGGTGCTGGAGCTGGTCGTGGGCGAGCGGATCCGGGCCCTGAAAAACGTGACCATCAATGAACCGTTCTTCCAGGGCCATTTCCCCGGGACCCCCATCATGCCCGGTGTGCTGATCCTCGAAGCCCTGGGGCAGGCCGGAGGCCTTCTGCTCTGTGCCTCCAGACCGGCCGCCGAGAACGAACTGCTCTATTTCACCGGCATGGATCGGGTGCGCTTCCGGCGCCCGGTGGTCCCCGGGGACCAGCTGATCCTGGAAGCACGGCTGCTCAAGGTGCGCACCAGCGTGGCCAAAATCAGCGCCACCGCGGCGGTGGGCCAGCACCTGGCGGCCGAGGCCGAACTGATGGCCAATTTCAAGGAAAAACCCAAATGACCCGGGGCTGCCGGACAACCGTTTCGCCAGCCCCTCGAGATCACGAGGCCCCCAGATGATCCACCCCACGGCCATCGTCAGCGCCGGCGCCGAAATCGGTCCCGATGTGTCCATCGGCCCCTACGCGGTGATCGGCGAAAACGTCTCCATCGGCGCCAACACCCGCATCGGGGCCCACGCCGTGATCGAACCGTACGTCAGCATCGGCCGTGATTGCCGCATCTTTCAGTTCGCCGCCATCGGCGGCGTGCCCCAATCGGTCAAGTTCGAAGGCGAAAAGACCTACGTCAAGATCGCCCAGCGCTGCACGGTGCGGGAATTCGTCACTATTCACCGGGGTACGGCCTTCGGCGGCGGCCTGACCGAAATCGGCGAGGGCGGCTTCCTCATGGCCTACACCCACGTGGCCCACGACTGCCGCATCGGCCGCAACGTGATCATGGCCAACAACACCACCCTGGCGGGCCACATCCAGATCGGCGACTACGCCACCGTGGGGGGCCTGGTGGCCATCCACCAGTTCGTCCGGGTCGGTGACCATGCCTTCATCGGCGGCAAGAGCGCGGTGGTCAAGGACATCCCCCCCTTTGTGATCGCCGCCGGGGACCGGGCCGCCCTCCACGGCCTGAACCGGGTCGGGTTGCAGCGCCACGGCTTCTCGCAGGAAACCCTGGCGGCTTTGAAAAAGAGCTACCGGATCGTCTTCCGCTTCGGCCTGACCCTCCAGGAGGCCCTGGCCCGGGTCAGGGCCGAGGTGGCCCCGATTCCCGAGGTGGTGCGCTTTCTCGAGTTTCTCGAATCTTCCCAGCGCGGGATCACCCGCTAGGGCCGTGGACCTTGCCGCCATGGCCGATTTTGCCGGCAGGGGGCACGGCCCGGACCCAGGCCCCGGCCGCGGTGAAACGCTCATGCAACGCATCGGACTGATCGCCGGAGGGGGGCAATTTCCCCTCCTTTTCGCCCGCGCGGCGGCAGCCCGCGGCTATCAGGTGGTGGCCGCGGCCCACCACGGGGAAACCGCCCCCCAGCTGACCGAGGCGGTTCACGCCATCGCCTGGTTCCATCTGGGCCAGCTGGGGCGACTCATCCGCTACTTCAAGGAACACGGGGTCCAGGAGACCGTGATGATGGGGTCGATCCGCAAAGCCCGGCTCTTTACCGAACTGCGTCCGGACATCAAGGCCATCGCCATCCTGGCGCGCATGGCCCATACCCTCGACGACGGGGTCCTGCGCGCCTTTGCCGGGGCCATGGAAAAGGAGGGGATCCGGGTGCAGCCGGCCACCTTCCTCCTGCCCGAACTGCTCGCACCGCTAGGCTGCTGGACCCGACGGCGGCCCGGCCGCGGCGAGACGGCCGATATCCGCCTGGGCCACGGCGTGGCGGCGGCCATCGGGAGGCTGGACATCGGCCAGTGCGTGGTGGTCGAGGGAGGCTCGGTCCTGGCGGTCGAGGCCATCGACGGCACCGATGCCACCATCCGCCGCGGCGGGAGCCTGGGCAGCGGCCAGGCCGTGGTGGTCAAGATCTGTAAACCGGACCAGGACCGGCGCTTCGACATGCCGGCGGTGGGCCGCGACACGGTGGCGGCCATGCGCGATGCGGGGGTCAAGGCCCTGGCGGTGGAAGCCGGCCGGACCGTGGTCTTCGACCGCCAAGCCATGGTCGCCCTGGCCGATGAACAGCGCATCGCCATCGTCGGCCTGGACCCCGGGGAGGAACCGCCGCCATGCCACCGTTGAAAGCCGCCGTCATCGGGGTCGGATACCTGGGCCGCTTTCATGCGGCCAAGTACGCCGCCCTGCCGGATGTGGTTCTGGTGGGGGTGGCCGACACCCGGGCGGCACAGGCCGAGGCGGTGGCCCGGGATCTGGGGTGCCGGGCCTTCGGGGATCACCGTGAGCTCATCGGGCGGGTGGATGCCGTGAGCATTGTCGTGCCCACCCCGGCCCATTTCACCGTCAGCCGGGATTTTCTGGAAAACGGCGTCGACGTGCTCATCGAAAAGCCCATCACCACGCGGCTGGATGAGGCCGACGCCCTGATCCGCCTGGCCGAGGCCCGCGGCCGGCTGATCCAGGTGGGGCACCTGGAACGCTTCAATCCGGCGCTGCAGGCCGCGCGCCCGCACATCGGCCGGGTGCGCTTCATCGACAGCCATCGCTTGAGTCCCTACCAGCCGCGGGGCACCGACGTATCGGTGGTGCTGGACCTGATGATCCACGACATCGATCTCATCCTCAGTGTGGCCGCTGGCCCGCTGGAGGAAATCCGGGCCGCCGGGATGGCGCTGGTGTCGGCCCATACGGACATCGCCAGCGCCCGCCTGACTTTTGCCAGCGGATGCGTGGCCAACCTCACCGCCAGCCGCCTGGCCGCCCGCAGCGACCGCAAGATGCGCCTGTTTCAGTCCGACGGCTGCCTGACCGTCGATTTCGGGCGCCACCAGACCACCCTCCTTCGGCCCGCTCCCCGAGATCCGGCGCCGGCCGACACCGAGGGGATGGCCGGCCTGCGGATCGAAAAGCTCGATCCGGGACCCGGGGATGCCCTGGCTGCCGAGATCCGCGCCTTCGTCACGGCCGTGCGCCGGCGCGCCGAACCGGTGGTGAGCGGCCGCCAGGGCCGCGCGGCCCTGGCGGTGGCCCTGGAGATCATGGACGCGATCCAGCGCGGCACCGAAACCTTCAACACCCATTCCTTTCCGGAGCCTTCATGACCTCCCGGACCATGATGATCGTGGCCGGCGAGGCCTCGGCCGATCTTCACGGCGCCCGGCTGGTGCATGCCCTGCGCCGCCGCTGGCCCGAACTGGACTGCTTCGGCATCGGCGGGCCGGCCCTGCGCCGGGCCGGCACCCGGATCCTGGTGGAAGCGGCCGACCTGGCCGTGGTGGGCATCACCGAGGTGGCCGCCAAGGCCCCCGCCCTGCTGCGGGCCCTGGTGCTGGCCCGCGGCGAACTGGCCCGGCGGCGGCCCGGTCTGCTGGTGCTCATCGACTTTCCCGATTTCAACCTGCTGCTGGCGCGCAGCGCCAGGCGGCTGGGAATCCCCGTTCTCTACTACGTCAGCCCCCAGGTCTGGGCCTGGCGCCCCGGGCGGATCCGCACCATCGCCCGACGGGTGGACCACATGGCGGTGATCCTGCCCTTCGAGGCCGCCCTCTACCGCCGTCATGGGGTGCCGGTCACCTTTGTGGGCCATCCCTTGATGGACGGCGCTGCGCCGCCGGCCGCCGGCCCCCGGAGCGGTCCGGTCCAGGTGGGGTTGCTGCCCGGCAGTCGGGATCGGGAAGTCGAACGCCATCTGCCCGTCATGATCGCGGCGGTGGAACGGCTGCGCCCTCGCTATCCCGAGGCCGTCTGGCGCGTCTCGGTGGCGCCCACGGTGGCCTCTTCACGGGTGGACGCCATCCTGGCGGGCCACGGGACCCCCGGGGGCTATGAGACCGTGGCGGGCCGGACCAGCGACCTGCTGGCCGCCAGTACCCTGGTGGTGGCCGCCTCGGGGACCGTCACCCTCGAGGCTGCCATCGCCGGCACCCCCACCATTCTCCTTTACAAGGTTTCGCCGCTGAGCTACCGGCTCGGCCGCCGGCTGGTCCGGGTTGCCCACATCGGCCTGCCCAACCTCATCGCCGGCGCACCGGTGATCCCCGAACTGATTCAGGACCAGGCCACCCCCGAGGCTGTCGCCCGCCACATGGCCGCCCTGCTGGACGACCCGCAGTCCCGCGAACGGATGCGCACGGCTCTGGCCCAGGTGCGCCGGCGGCTGGGGCCGCCCGGGGCCAGCGAACGGCTGGCGGCCATCGCCCAGCGCATGATGAGCGCTTCCCCGGGGCCGCCGAAGGCACCGGCGCCATGAGATTCCCCCCTCTCCCATCCTGGTCCCCCCGCCACCGCCAGCTGCTCGATCTGGTGCGGGCGCACTGGGGACGGCTGGCCTGGTCCATGGTCTGCATGCTGGTCATCGCCGCCGCCACGGCCAGCACGGCCTACCTGGTCAAACCGGTGCTGGACGACATCTTTTTCAGCCGCAACCAGCGCATGCTGGTGCTCATCCCGGTGGCGGTGATCGTCATCTACCTGCTGCGCGGCGCCGGCATGTACGCCCAGGAATACCTGATGAGCTACGTGGGCGAACGCATCATCCTCAGGCTGCGCACCCTGCTCTACGATCGCATCCAGGACCTGCCCATCTCTTTTTTCCAGCGCGAAAAGACCGGGGTCCTGATGAGCCGCATCACCAACGACGTGAACGTGATCAAGGCCATGGTCTCCTTTGCCGTCACCAGCAGCCTGAAAGATTCGTTCACCATCCTGGGCCTGGTGGGCGTCATCTTCTACCGGGACTGGAAGATGGCCATCTTCGCCCTGGTGATCCTGCCCCTGGCCTTTTTCCCGGTGGTGGCCTTCGGCCGCCGCGTCCGCCGGGCCTCCACCGGCTGCCAGGAAGCCATGGCCGACTTGAACGTCTTTTTGCACGAAACCCTCGCCGGCAACAAAATCGTCAAGGCCTTCGGCCGCGAGGCCCACGAAAAGGCCCGTTTTCGGGAAAAGACCGAAGCCCTCTTCAAGGTGGAGATGCGCGCCGTGGTGGCCCGCAGCCTCTCGTCGCCGGTGATGGAGTTTCTCGGCGGTCTGGGCATCGCTTTTATCATCTGGTACGGGGGCAGCAAGGTCATCGCCGGCACCTCCACCGCCGGCACCTTCTTTTCCTTCATGGCGGCGGTCCTGATGCTCTACGACCCGGTCAAGAAAATCAGCCGGCTCAACAACGTCCTGCAGCAGGGACTGGCGGCCGCCGACCGGGTTTTCGACATCCTCGAAACCGGATCGGAGATCGCCGATCCTCCGGATCCCCTTCATCTGCCCCGCCGCCCCCATCAGGTGGCCTTCGAGGATGTCTGGTTCCGCTATGACGACCACGACTGGGTGCTCAAAGGGATCGATCTGGCGGTGGCCGAAGGCCAGGTCCTGGCCCTGGCGGGGATGAGCGGGGGCGGCAAGACCACCCTGGTCAACCTGATTCCACGCTTTTTCGACGTCCGGCGCGGGGCCGTGACCATCGACGGGATCGACATCCGCCGTCTCTCGGTGGCCGCCCTGCGCAGCCGGATCGCCGTGGTGACCCAGGAGCCGATTCTCTTCAACGACTCGGTGCGCTACAATATCGCCTACGGCCGCCCCGGGGCCAGCGAGTCGCAAATCATCGCCGCCGCCGAGGCGGCCAACGCCTGGAGCTTCATCCAGGCCCTGCCCCGGGGGCTGGACACCTGCATCGGCGAGCTGGGCGGACGGCTCTCCGGGGGCGAAAAGCAGCGCCTGTGCATCGCCCGGGCCCTGATCAAGGATGCCCCCATTCTGATCCTCGACGAGGCCACCTCGGCCCTGGACACCGAGGCCGAGATGCTGGTGCAGCAGGCCCTGGTGAACCTGATGCGCGGCCGGACCACCTTCGTGATCGCCCACCGGCTGTCCACCGTGGAACGCGCCGATCGCATCGCCGTGGTGGTGGACGGCCGCATTGTCGAGCAGGGCGATCACCAGGCCCTCTTGGCCTGCCGGGGCGAATACTGCAAGCTCTACCAGATGCAGTTCGGCCAGGAGCAGGACCCATGACGCGAATTTTGGCCACGCTTCCCGGATAAACCATGCCAACCCTCATCGACCGCTATATTATGCGCGAGCTGGCGGCCCCCTTCGCGCTGACTGTGGTCTTTTTCACCTTTGTCTTTCTGATGGCGCGGATCCTGGAAATCACCAACCTGGTGGTCAACTACCAGATCGATGTGGCCGCCGTGGTCCTCATGCTCGCCTATGCCATGCCGCGCTTTCTCGAATTCGTGGTTCCCATGTCGGTGATGATGGCGGTCCTGCTGACCCTTCTGCGGCTTTCGGGGGACAACGAAATCGTGGCCCTCAAGGCCGGCGGCATCGGCATCTGCCGGCTCCTGCCGCCGGTGATGGCCTTTGCCCTGGCCGGCGCTCTGCTCACGGCGCTGATGACCCTCCACGGGGCCCCCTGGGGACGGACCGGAATCAAATCCCTGCTGGAACAGGCGGCCAACGCCGATCTGAGCCTGGCCATCAAGGAGCGCACCTTCAACGACGGGTTCGACGGGGTGATGCTCTACGTGAGCCGCATCGATCCGCAAACCCACGAACTGGAGGATGTCTTCATTCAAGACCAGCGCAACGCCCCCCTGGTGATCGTCGTGGCCGCCCCCCGGGGGCAGCTGGCCGTCGACCCGCAGAACCGTCGCTATCGCCTGCGTCTCTTTGAGGGATCGCTCCAGCGGGTCGACCTCAGCCGCCGCACCGCCGACACGGTGCGTTTCGACACCTACGACATCGCCCTGGCCCCCAAGACCGGACCCGAGAGCGCCGGCGGCGGGGCAAAAACCGAAAAAGAGATGTCCCTGGGCGAGTTGCGCCGCCTGGTGGCCTCCCTGAAGGTCTCGGATCCGCGCTATCTGTCCATCCATCTCGAGTGGCAGCGGAAATTCTCCATTCCGGCCGCCTGCCTGGTGCTGGCCTTCATGGCGTTGCCCATGGGGATCCAGTCGCGCAACGCCCGGCGCTCTTTCGGGCTGGGGCTGGGATTGATCACCTTTCTGGGCTACTACCTGCTCCTCTCGGCGGGCAAGGTCCTGGGCGAATCCGGGCGCGTGCCGCCGGTGGTGGGGATGTGGATGCCCAATATGCTCTGCGCCGCGCTGGGCGGATGGCTGCTGTGGCGCGGAGCCGGCGAGCGCCCCTGGCGCTGGCCCTGGGGCAGAGGCCGGTCCTGACGGCGATGTTCACTTTTTCGGGATTTTCACCGGGGTACGAATGCCGATCGTTTACCGCCATGTGACGCGTGAAACCCTCCGGGTGGCGGCCATCGTCCTGGTTGCCGTGGTGGCGGTCTATCTGGCGGTGGATTTCTTCGAGAAGGTGGACGATTTCATCGAAAAGCAGGTGCCGCTGACCCGGGCCCTGGTCTACTTCACCTACAAGCTGCCCTTTGTCGCGGCCCAGGTTCTGCCCCTTTGCCTCCTTCTGGCCGTGGCCATCGCCTTCGGGCTGATGAACAAGCACAACGAGGTGCTGGCCCTCAAAGCCGGCGGGGTCAGCGCCGCCCGGCTGATGGTTCCGGCCCTGGCCCTCGGCGCCTTCTTCAGCCTCCTGCACTTGCTGCTGGCCGAGGCCGTCGTGCCGGCCACGGTGGACCGGGCCAACCGCATCTGGCGCACAGAGGTGCGCCGGGCCTCGGTAACGGTGTCCCAGGAGCGCAACATCTGGATCAAGGGGAACCGCTCGATCACCTACATCCGCCACTACCACGCCCCCAGCGGCACGATTCACGGGGTCGCCGTCAACCGCTTCGACGACCGTTTTCGGCTGGTGGAAAGGCTGGATGCCGAAACCGGGCGCTTTGTCATGGGCCGCTGGCAGTTGACGGATGTCATGGTCCAGCACCTGGAAAGCCCGTCGGCGCCCATGCGGGTGGAATTTCGCCGCGACCTGGAACTCGATCTCGCCCTGGCCCCCGACGATCTCAAAAGGGCCGCCCCGGACAGCAGCGAGATGAGTTACCGGGACCTGCGCCGCCATGCGGCCAAGGTGGAGGCCGAAGGCTACGACGCCACCCCCTACCGGGTGGATCTGCACGCCAAGCTGGCCTTTCCGGTCATCTGCACCATCCTGGCCATGGTCGGCGGCGGGCTCGGGCTGCACCGGCGGGCTCATGACAGCCTGATCCTGGCCGTGGCCGCGGGACTGGGCATCGCTTTTCTCTACTGGGTGTTTCACAGCTTCTGCATTTCCCTGGGCTACGGCCAGATGCTGCCGCCCCTGCTGGCCGCCTGGGCCGGCAACCTGGTCTTCGGCTGCGTCGGAGCCCTGGCGATGCTGGGGACGGACTGAACCATGAATCCGTCTTTGATCCTCTACAACCTGCTCCTCCATCCGGCCCTGGCCCTGGGGGTCCCCCTGGCCCTGGCGAGCGCCAAACGGCGCCGGACCCTGGGGCCTCGGCTGGGGCTCGAACCACCGCCGCGGATCCGAAGACCGGGCCGCCCCCTGTGGATCCATGCCCTCTCGGTGGGCGAGGTGCTCTCGGCCGTTTCCCTGGTGGCGGCGCTGCGCTGCCGCCATCCCCGCCGGCCCATGGTTTTTTCCACCACCACCGTGACCGGCCAGCAGATCGCCCGGCGGCGGATCGCCGGTCTGGTGGACGGCATTTTTTACTTTCCCTGCGATCTGCCCATGGTCATCGGGGCCCGGCTACGCCAGATCCGGCCGGCCGGGATCGTTCTGGTGGAGACCGACCTGTGGCCCAATTTCCTGCGCGCCGCCGCCGCCATCCCGACGGCCCTGGTCAACGCCCGCCTGAGTGCGCGCTCCTTTGCCGGCTATCGGCGCGCCCGGGCCCTGGTATCCCCGATGCTGCAAGGTCTGGCCGCCGTCGCGGTCCAGTCCCCGGCCGACGCCGACCGTTTCAGGGCGCTGGGGGTGGATCCCGCAAAGCTCCGGGTGGCCGGAAACCTCAAGTACGACCAGCCGATTCCCTCCGATCCCGCCGCCCAGGGACGGACCATGCGCCGGTTGCTCCAGACAACCCCGGAAGCGCCGGTTCTGGTGGCCGGCAGCACCCATCCCGGAGAGGAAGAGATACTGGCCGCGGCCTGCCCGCGATGGCGCCAACGCTTTGTGGACATGGTGTGCGTGGTGGCACCTCGCGATCCGAGACGCGCCGGCGAGGTCATGCGCCGCTTTGCCCGTCGAGGATTGACCGCCTGCCGCTGGAGCGATCTGGCCGTGGGCCGCCACCGGGGCCAGGCGGTGGTGGTTGTGGATCGGATGGGCGTTCTGGCTCGACTTTACGCCGCCGCCGATCTGGCCTTCGTCGGCGGCAGCCTGGTTCCCCGGGGAGGCCACAACCCCCTGGAACCGGCCGCTTATGCCAGACCGGTGATCTACGGTCCGGACATGAGCGATTTCCGTCCGGTGGCCGAGGAACTGGAAGCCGCCGGCGGGGCCATCCGCGTCGCCGACGGCGAGGGACTGGCCGTCGCGGGGGAACGCCTTCTGGCCGACCGTAGCCTGGCGGTCCGAATCGGCGCGCAGGCACGCCGGGTGATGGCGGCCCACCAGGGAGCCGTGGCGCGCACCCTCGACCTGCTTGACGGCCTCGTTTCGCCCCGGGAGCGCAAAACCCCATGAACGGCGGGCACGGCTACCTCGAGACCCTCTGGAACGCCCCCCGGCGGCGGTCCCTGCTGTCCCCGGCGACCCTGCTTTCACTGCTGGCGGCCGTTTACGGCGGGGCCATGGTCCTGCGGGCCGAACTCTACCGCCGCCATCTTTTCCAGCGGCGGCAGCTGCCCTGCGGGGTGGTGTCGGTGGGCAACCTCACCGTGGGCGGAACGGGCAAGACCCCTTTGGCCATGGAAGTGGCCGCCCGGCTGCGGGACCGGGGCTGGCCGGTCTGCCTGCTGAGCCGCGGCTACCGGGGGACGGCGGAGCGATCCGGGGCCGTGGTCAGCGACGGCCGGCGAATCCTGGTGCCCGCCCGCGTGGCCGGCGACGAGCCCTGGCTCATGGCGCGGCGCCTTCCCGGGGTGCCGGTGATCGTGGGCCGCGACCGCTGGGCCTCGGGCATGACGGCGGCCAAGCGCTTCGGCGCCCGGGTGGTGGTCCTGGACGACGGATTTCAGCACCTGCGCCTGTCCCGGGACCTGGATCTGCTCCTCTGCGACGCCCAAAAACCCCTGGGAAACGGCCATCTCCTGCCCCGGGGGCCCCTGCGCGAGCCCGCCACGGCCGCCCGGCGCGCCCATGCCCTGGTGCGGGTATACCGCGCCGCCGCCGCGGGCGCCCCGAGCCAGGTCCGCCGGCGCCCTGGCCAGCTCGTCCTGGAGGCGATCCTGCGTCCCTTTCTGGCCCTGGTGGCGGCCCCCGCCGGCGCCGCGGAGCCGTCCTCCCCGGGCCTGGACTGGCTCGAGGGGCGCAGGGCCCTGCCCTTTTCCGGAATCGCCGGCAACGCGGGCTTTTTCGACACGGTGGCCGGCGCGGGCGCCGACCTGGTGGGCCGCATGGGGTTCGCCGATCATCACCGCTACCACCGGGCGGATCTGGAGCGAATCGGCGCCGCGGCCCGCCGGGCCGGCGCCGACTGCCTCGTCACCACGGCCAAGGACCACGCCCGGCTGCCGCCAGCGGCCTGGCCCCTGCCCCTGGCGGTGCTCGACCTGGCCGTGGTCTGGCGCGACGCCGGCGCCGGCATCGACCGGCTCCTGGAAGATCGTCTGGCCGGGAGCGGGAGTGCTTGACAGCCTGAATGGGGGTCCCTATAAATCCAAACCCTTGTTGTCGATCACCGAAAGCAACATGGCCAAGCGGAAAAGGGCGCAACCCGGCGTGAACACAGCGACCATCAAACCGGCAAGGATCCAACGCCTCCTGGTGCGCGCCACCAACTGGATCGGCGACGCGGTGATGACCACCCCGGCCATCCGGTCCATCCGCCGCGCCTTTCCAGGCGCCCGGATCACCCTTCTGGCCAAGCCCTGGGTGGTGCCCATCTTTGCCCACAGCCCGCACCTGGACCGGTGTCTGGTCTATGACGTCCAGGGCCGCCACCGGGGGATTGCCGGCCGCTGGCGCCTGGTGCGTGACCTGCGCGCCGGACGATTCCAGGCCGCCATCCTCCTGCAAAACGCCTTCGAAGCGGCCCTGATCACGGCCGCCGCCGGGATTCCGGTGCGCATCGGCTTCGATACCGACGGCCGCCGGCTCCTGCTCACCCATCCGCTGCGGCGGCCCCCCGGAATCCGAAAACGCCACCAGACCGAGTATTATCTGGCCATTTTAGCCGGGATCGGCCTGCCCGCCGGGGATGCCAGACTCGAGATCCCCCTGGCCGAGGCGGACCGGCGGCGGGCCGTCCACCGCTTGACGGCTGCGGGCATTGCCCCCGGCGCGCCCCTGGTCGGCCTGAACCCCAGCGCCACCTTCGGACCGGCCAAGCAGTGGCCCGAGGAGCGGTATGCGGCCCTGGGCGACTGGATCGCCGAGCAGTATGGCGCTCGGGTCCTGGTCTTCGGCGGCCCGGGTGACCAGGCCCTTGGACAGCGCATCGCCGGTGCCATGCGCCGCCCCGCCGTGAGCCTGGCCGGCCGCACCGACCTGGCCGAGGCCATGGCCCTGATCGGCATGCTGGACCTTTTTGTCACCAACGATTCGGGCCTGATGCACGTGGCCGCGGCCCTGGACGTGCCCCAGATCGCCGTCTTCGGCTCCACCAACCCGGTGACCACCGGCCCGCTGGCGCCCCGCAGCCGGGTGGTGCGCACCGACGTGGCCTGCAGCCCGTGCCTCAAACCCCATTGCCGCTACGGGCATCTGGACTGCATGCAACGCATCGGCGTCGAGCGCCTCCAGCGGGAAGTGGCCGCCATCCTCGGCCCCTCATGAAGATCCTGATCGTCAAGCTCAGCGCCATCGGCGACGTCATCCACACCCTGCCGGCCCTGTGCGCCCTGCGCCGGCACTGGCCCGGGGCCGTCATCGACTGGGTGGTGGAAGAGGCCGCCGCCGATCTGGTGCGGGGGCATGCGGACCTGGACCGGGTCATCGTTTCGCGCCGCAAGCGCTGGATCCGGGATTTGCGGCATCCTGGGCGGCGCAGGGGCGCGCTGGCGCAAATCGATCGGTTCCTGGCCGAACTGCGGCTTGTCCGCTACGATCTGATCCTCGACTTTCAATCCCTGCTCAAGAGCGCTCTGGTGGTGGTTCTGGCCCGGGGCCGGCGCAAAGTCGGGTTCGGCCCCGGCCTGGAGCACATGGAGCACAGCTACCACGTGCTCACCGAAAAAATCTCCCCGCCCGGCATGGAAGTCCATGCCCTGAGGCGCAACCTGATGATGGTCCAGGCCCTGGGGGTCCCGGCGGGCGACGTCGTCTACCGCCTGCCGGTGGCCGAAAGCGACCGCCAGGCGGTGGATCGGATCTTGATCCAGGCCGGCCTGGACCCTGCCTGCCGCCCGGTGGCCATCAACCCGGTGGCCCAGTGGCCCACCAAGCTCTGGCCCGAGACGCGGTTCGCCGCCCTTGCCGACCACCTCGGGGACCGCTACAATGTGCCCCTGGTCTTCACCGGAGGGCCAGACGACACGGCCAGCGTGGGGCGTATCCTGGCGGCCATGCGGCGCCCGGCCGTCGACCTGAGCGGGCGCACCTCCTTGACACAGCTGGCCGGCCTCTACCGGCGGTCCCGGCTGGTGATCAGCACCGATACCGGGCCGATGCACCTGGCCGCGGCGCTGGGAACCCCGGTGGTGGCCCTCTTCGGCCCCACGGCCCCCTGGCGCACCGGTCCCTTCGGTCCGGGACACCGCGTGGTGCGGGCGTCGGCGCCCTGCGCCCCGTGCTTCAAGCGCCGCTGTGACGTCGGCGGCTGCATGGCGCAGATTCCGGTGGCGGCGGTGCTGGACGCGGTGGACGGGATCTTGAAACCCGAAACCTTGAATCTGGAACATGGAATCTGAAACCTGGAACCTTGAATCCGGAACCTGAAGCCTGATGCGCCTATCGGTCATCGTCACCACCTACAACCGGCCCGAAGCCCTGGAGCCGGTCATCCAGGGGCTTGGCCGCCAGAACCCGGCCCCCGACGAGGTGATCGTGGCCGACGACGGCTCCGGTCCCCGGACCGCCAGGCTGATCGAGACCCTGGCGGCTCGCCTGACTGTTCGGCTCGACCATGTCTGGCACCCGGACCAGGGCTTCCGGGCCGCCGCCATCCGCAACGCCGCCATCCGCCGCGCCCGGGGAGACTACCTCGTCTTTCTGGACGGCGACTGCATCCCGGGCCGCCATTTCATCGCCGACCATCGCCGCCTGGCCGAAAAGGGATGTTTTTTCCAGGGCGGCCGGGTGCTGGTGAGCCGCCGTCTCAGCGCGGGCTTCGACCTGCCCCGGTCCCGAAACCGCGGCCGGATCTGGCGCGACCTGATCCGCGGCGACCTGGGCAACGCCCACCACCTGCTCCGCCTGCCCGCCTGGCCGGCGCGGCGCTCCCGCCGCCTGGCGGGAATCCGAAGCTGCAACATGGGCATCTGGCGCGCGGACCTGGCGGCGGTCAACGGTTTTAACGAGGATTTCGTCGGCTGGGGTCGCGAGGACAGTGAACTGGCTGTGCGCCTGTTCCGCTTCGGGCTCTGCTGCAAGCGCCATCCGTTCATGGCCGCCTGTTTCCACCTCTGGCATCCGCAACACCCGCGGGACCGCCTGGCCCTCAACGACGCCCTGCTTCAGGCGGCCATGGAGCGGCCCGGGCATTCATGCCGCAACGGAATCGAGAAGCGGTGCCCGCCGCTCCCGGTTTCCCCCCGATGAAGGATCGCCCATGCCATTGTCCAGGGCCCTAACCCCCATGGTGCCCTTCACCCTTGCGATGATGGGCCGCTGCGGCCGGATCCCCCTGCCGGCGCTGCAGCGCGCCGGCCGCCGGCTGGGACGCCTGATCCTGCGCCTGGACCGGCGCCACCGCCGCATCGTGCTGCAGAACCTGCGCTTCGTCTTCGGCCAGGACCATCCCGCCGGCGATCTGGCGCGGATGGCCACGGGGGTCTTCGAAAGCCTGGGCCAGATCCCCCTGGAAGTCTGCTGGTCCCTGGGCCTGGATCCCCGGGAATGGAAGACCTACTTCCGGATTTCCGGGCTGGAGCACTACCGCCAGGCCGCGGCCCAGGGCCGGGGGGTCCTGTGCCTGACGGCCCATTTCGGCAACTGGGAGCTCCTGCCCATCGTGGGCGCCATGGCCGAGGTACCCCTGCACGTGGTCTACCGCCCCCTGGACGCCCTGCTCCTCGACGACCTGGTGGGGCGCATCCGCCAGCGCTTCGGCGCCGTCCTGATTCCCAAAAAGCGCAGCATCTTCAAGATCCAGCGGGTGCTGCGCCGGGGAGAATGCATCGCCATTCTTCTGGACCAGAATGTAGACTGGTACGAAGGTGTCTTTGTCGACTTCCTGGGACACCGCGCCTGCACCAGCAAGGGGCTGGCGACCCTGTCGATTCTGTCCCGGGCGCCGGTGGTGCCCGTCTTTCTGGTGCGCGAGGGGGCCGGCTTCCATGCCCGCTTCGATCCGCCCCTGGACCCCATCGTCACCGGAGACCGGATCCGCGATCTGGAGGAGAACACCGCCCGCTACAACCAGGCCATCGCGGCCTGCGTGCGCCGCTACCCCGAGCAGTGGTTCTGGGTGCACCAGCGCTGGAAGACGCGCCCCTACCACCCGATTCCCCACCGGTCCGGGTCCTGAAAGGGTTGTCCACCATGCTGCCCCCCGCATATGTCCTGCACGTCAAGACCGGTTTCGAGGACCGGGAAGAGAGCATCCGGCGCCAGTTCGAGGCGCTGGGAATCGCCTTCGAATGGGTCCTGGATTTCGACATCCCCGAAATCGACCCGGCGGTCCTGGCGCGCTTCGGCAATCCCCAGCATCGCCTGCGGCCCGACGAAATCTCCTGCTGCCTGAAACACCGGGCCGCCTGGGAGCGGATCATCCACTCCGGGGCCGGCGCCGGGCTGGTCCTGGAAGACGACGTCCTGCTGGACCGCCACGCCTTCGGCCGCATCCTCGCCCTGGCCCTGGACGAGCTGGGCCGTCGGCACGGCGCTTCGGGGTGCATCTGCCTGGGCGACGGCTGCGCCCTGCACGTGCCTTGGACCCGGACCCGGCGCGGCACCCTTCTGTATCCGGCCGGCCTCATGCGCGCCTCGGACTCCTACTGGATCGACCGGCGCAGCGCCGCGGCGCTGCGCGCACGGGTCGACGCCCGGGGCTTTTGCCTGCCGGCCGACCATCTCATCGGCACCCTCCTCCAGGAGCTGGGAATCCCCCTTTTCTGGCTCGAGCCGACCATCGTCCACCAGGGATCCCACAGCGGAGTGTTCAAATCCACGATCCAGCGCGATGACGAGGGCCTGCTGAACAAGCACCTCGAGTTCTGGATCAAGAAGATCCGGCGAAAATACATCTACCCGTTGCTGGGCATCGATCCGCGCTACAGGGGCGCGCCCGCGGCGGGCCAGGGCCCGGATCCGGGCCCCTCCGAGGGCAAATGAAAACCGCCGACGACAGGGCATCCGGCATGCCCCCAGCGATCTTTGGGGCCCCCCGCCGACTCGCCTGGATCAGGGTTCTGATCCTGCTGGAGTTTGTCGCCATCCTGGTCTCCACCTCCGCGGCGGTCCTCATCGAGGCGCTGATCTATCTGGTCCTGCTCACCTCGCCGGATCTGCTCCGGCGGCTCTGGGCCATCCGCCATCAGCCCATGATCCGCCTGACCCTGGCCTGGGTCCTGGTCCTGGCCGCCGGCTGCCTCTACACCATCGCTCCACGGGAAGATCTGATCGACATCCTCTCGAGCTGGCGCAAGCTGCTGCTGCTGCCCATCGCGGCCGCCTGTTTCGGTGATCCGGCCTGGAAGCGACGCGCCATGATCACCTTCCTGGCCGTTTTGTCCCTTCTGCTCTTCACCTCCTGCCTGACCTGGGCCCTGGGCCTCCAGGTGCACCGCTATCAGGAACAGGGAATCATCGTCGCCAACCACGCCGCCCAGGGAATGGCGTTTGCGGTCTGCCTCCTGCTGGGGCTGGTCACGGCCCGAGAGAATCGCCACGACCGGCTCAAGAGATGCGCCTGTCTGCTGGCATCGGCCGTCGCCTTTTTGAACATCGCCTTCGTCACCCCGGGCCGGAGCGGGTATCTGGCCTTGATGGCCATCCTGGCGGCCTACATCTTGTTTTCCACCGCCGGGGCGAAAAAATACCGGGTCTTTCTGCTGATGGGCCTGGCTGTCGCCCTGGCGCTCAACTTTTCCCCCACCGCCAGGGAACGCATCCAGCTGGGCCTCGCCGAAATCCAGAGCTATCGCGACAGCCCCCGCTTGACCTCCATGGGGGCCCGCATGGTCGCCTGGGAGACATCCCTGGACCTGGTGCGCCGCAAGCCGCTTGTCGGCTATGGCAGCGCGGCTTATGTGGAAGCCTACCGGAAGGCCGTCGCCGGTCGCAGCGGCTGGCAGGGGGAGGTCATCGAGGATCCGCACAACCAGTTTCTGCGCATCCTGGTGGAACACGGCCTGGTGGGACTCTGCGTTTTCCTGGGGTTCATCGGCGCGTTCTTTCGGCAGCCGGCGGGGCCGCCGTTTCGCACCCTGGGCCTGTGCGTTCTGCTCACCTGGTGTGCCACGAGCCTTTTCAGCTCCCATTTCACCACCTTCCTCGAAGGCCGTTTTCTCCTGCTCTGGCTGGGAATCTTCCTGAGCGGCAGCCCGCCAGCGCCGCAGGCCGCAGCAACGCTGGCCGCCAAGGGGTGACCGCATGTCTTCGGATCTGAGCATCTACCTTCGCACCGTGGGTTTGAGAGGCCTGATGGCCGCCCTGAGAGGCCGCCTCGGCGCAGGCAGCGTGCCGCTGCGGATGACCCGCCGGGAGATCCGCCACCCCTTCTGGCTGAGGATTCCCTCCTCGGACGTCCCCACCTGCGAACAGGTCTTCGTCAACCGCGATTACGCCTTCGAGGTGGACCGGGCGCCGGCCTGCATCGTGGATGCCGGAGCCAATATCGGGCTGGCCACGATCTACTTCGCCAATCGCTTCCCCGAGGCGAGGATCATCGCCATCGAACCGGAACGGGACAATTTCGCCCTGCTCCAGGCCAACCTGGCCCCCTACCCCCGGGCGGTCCCCCTGCAGGCGGCCCTGTGGCACCGCAACGGGCAGATCCGCCTGATGGACCCGGGGCTGGGCAGCTGGGGCTTTACCACCGAGGCCATCGAGCAAGGCGTCAGCGGCCCTCATCAAACCCGCCACACCGTCCGGGCCGTCACCGTGGATCGGATCCTGGAAGAATTCGACCTGGAACGGATCGACATCCTGAAGATCGATATCGAAGGCGCCGAGAAGGAGGTCTTTGGCGACAGTTCGGCCTGGATCGACCGGGTCGATGCCATCATCATCGAACTGCACGAACGCTACAAGAAGGGATGCAACCGCAGCTTCTACTGCGGGTCGCCGGGTTTCGCCGGGGAATGGACCCGCGGCGAAAACGTCTATCTGTCCCGGGGCAACCTCCGGCCGGCGGCCCGGGACGCTTCCAGCCGGTCCAGGCGGCGGTAGAAGCCCGCCTGGAGGCAGTCCGGGATGTTGTAGTGGATGTCCTTGCGCAGCCCGCGAAGATCCCGCCGCCGCACCCGGGACGACTGATACCAGCGGATCGGCCGCATATCGTCAAAATCCAGCAGCCAGATCCGGTCTGCCGCGAAGATCAGGTTGGCCACCCGCACGTCGCCGTGAATCAGACCGAGGGCCTCGATTCTGATCACCAGGTCGACGATGGCCGCCATCGCCTTGTCGATTTTCCGCCGGTCATGTTGGTGGCGCTGGAAATACCGATCCCCCCGCACCCCGTCCACGTATTCGTACAGGAAGTAGGAGGCCCCCCGAAGCGGGCCCAGGCGGGTCTCGACAAAGCCCACCGGCGGCGGCACCCGGATCTGGTGGGCGCCCAGCAGCCGCGCGTAGCGCCAGCTGCGGCTGGCGCGCGTGGGCCGGAAAAGCCGCTTGACGCGGTGCCAGGCCGATTTGTAGTTGTGCCGCTTGATGACCAGGCGGCGGCCGTCCACCGGTACCACCGCGATGGTGCTCTTGAAATTGGCCTGCAGACGGACGGCCTCCCGATCCTCCAGGTATCGGTCGGGCGCCTGCAGAACGTCCCAGAGCGCATCGGACAGATAACGCCGGTCCACCTGGACATGGCGCCAGGGGCTTTTGTGGATGAAGATCCCGTCCATGAACCCACCCCGTCAGCGCGCCGTTCTTTCCGAGACCATCTGCGCGTAGCAAGCCTCGTGGGCCGCCGTGATCCGTTCCCAGGTGTACCGCTCGGCCGTTTCCCGGGCCTTGCGCCCCACGTCCCGGCGCCGGTCCGCGGCCACAAGCCATCGCAATAGCGGACCCAGCGTTTCGGGCGAATCCATCAGAAACCCGTTGATCCCGTCCTGGATGAGGCCGGCCACGCCGCTGTTGGCGCTGACAATCGCGGGCAGGCCGCAGGCCATGGCCTCCAGAATGCTCATGCCGAAGGCCTCGGACCGCGAGGGCAGCACCACCACGTCGGCCGCCGCGTAGCAGGGCCGCACATCGGCGGCGAAACCCAGAAAGGAAACCCGGCGCTCAAGGCCGCGGCGCGCCGCCATGGCCCGGTAGCGGCGCAGGTGATCGCCGGTGCCCACCACCAGCAGGCGCATCTCCTCCGAGATGGCCGCGATCAGGCGGTCCAGTCCTTTGCGCTGGAAGGCCGAACCCACAAAGAGCACCACCGGCTCCCGGGGTCCGATCCCCAGCCGGCGGCGAGCCTCTTCGCGCCGGGCGCGAACCCGATCCGGATGGAAGCGCCGGGTGTCCACCCCCGGCGGTATCACGCACATCCGCTCCCGGCGTCCATAACGCTCGCGCACGTCCCGGGCGATGCTTTCCGAGACCGCGATGAGCCACGGGACGCGCATCTGCCGGGCTTCCAGCCAGAGGTACCCCAGGCTCCTGGGGCTCAGGTACTGCTGATCGATCTTGCGCAGCCCGGTGTATCGCTCCATCCCCGAGCGGTAGGAAAAGCTGTGGAGGGTGACCAGATCCGTCCCGTAGTGGCGTTCGTGGGAGTGGACGACGTCGAAGGCCCCGCCGGGAATCTTGCGGCGGGTCTGGGCGATGAAGTTAAGGGTGCTCATCAGGTTGGAAAAGGCCATCCGTTGGGGCACCGCCTGGAAGGCCAGGTTCTCGAGCAGATCGGGATCGGCCCTGTAGGCGAAGACCGTGACCCGGTGCCCCTTGCGCACCAGCCCGCGGGCCACCTCCACCGCATAGATCTCCTTGCCACCCCAGAGGCCGAACCTTTTGACGCACACGGCAATATTCAGCATCGCCTCAGAACCGGGCCCTGGATCATCCCCGCCCCCCTTGACAGCCGTTCATGGCAGGGCGCCCCCCGGGGCCGCGCCTGTCGCGGCCCGGTTCCCGGTCTGCCCCCGCCGGCCGCTTCCGGCCCGACCATACTTGCCCGCCCCGCCCCCCGTCAAGGAGCGGCGAATTTCCGCGAACCTTTTGCATGCCGCCCTGGCCCGTGGTATGGTGGCCGGGTGACATCGCTGGCCCTATTTTCTTCAAGGAGCCCCCATGACCCTCAGCAAGGAACTGCTTGAAATCCTGGCCTGCCCCCAGTGCAAGGGGGAACTCCAGCTCACCGCGGCCGGGGACGGACTGGTCTGCCGCCGCTGCCGCCTGCTCTACGAGATCCGCGACGAGATCCCCATCATGCTGGTGGAAGAGGCCAAAGCGCTCGACGAGGCCCCATGAGCCAGCCCCGCCTCCCGGACCCGGCCAAACTCGTGATCGGGGTCTTCACGGCCGATCGCGCCCTGCTGGCCTGGGTGGTGCGGCGGCTCGGTGAACGATTCGGCCCGCTGGATATCGTCAGCCCCTGGCTGGCCTTTGACCAGAGCGACTACTACGCGGCCGAGATGGGCGCCCCCCTGCACCGGCGCCTCATGGCCTTCAAGTCCCTGGTGGACCCGGGCCGGCTGGCGGCCATCAAGACGACCACCAACGCCCTGGAGGCGGATCTGATCCATGAGGGCCGGCGCCGGGTCAACATCGACCCGGGGATCCTGACCTGTGAACGCTTCGTGCTGGCCACGGGCAAGAACTACAGCCACCGGATCTACCTGGCCCAGGGCATCTGGGCCGACCTGACCCTGATCTACCGCCAGGGACGATTTGAGCCCCTGCCGTGGACCTACCCGGATTACGCGTCCGACCCGATTCGCTCCCTGCTGGAGACCATCCGGGAAAAATACCGGCGGGATCTGCGCACCGCGGCCCCGGACCTCGAGGAGAACCGATGATCGACAGCATGACCGCCTTTGGCCGCGGCGAGCACGCCGCCGAGGGATGGCGCGCGGCCGTGGAGATCCGCTCCGTCAACAGCCGCTATCTGGATCTGGTCGTGCGCCTGCCCCACGGCTACACGGCCTTCGAGGAGCGCATCAAGACCCGGGTGGGTCGGGATCTGGAGCGCGGCCGGGTGGAGCTGCGCTTGAGCGTCCACGACGAGCGCCGGCACGAGAACGCCTTCCAGCTCGACCTGCCCGCGGCAGCGGCCTTCCACCGGGCCCTGCTGGCCCTGGGCGAGGGCCTCGGGCTGGAGGGGCCGATCCCCCTGGCCGTGGTGGCCGGAGCCCCGGGGGTGATCCGTCCCGGCGAGGCCGAACCCGACCTGGAAGGCGACTGGCCCGGCATCGCGGCCGCCCTGGACACGGCCCTGGCCGATCTGAAGGCCATGCGCCGCCGCGAAGGCACCAACCTGGCGACCGATCTGCAGCGGCGCCTGGATCGGGTGGCGGCCGAGATCGACGCCATCCAGGCGGCCACCCGGAGCCTGGCCGCCCATTACCGCCAGCGCCTCGAGGCGCGCATCGCCGCCCTCACCGAAGGGCTGGTGGCCCTGGATCCGGCCCGCATCGCCCAGGAGGCGGCCATCCTGGCCGATCGCAGCGACATCAGCGAGGAGATCGTCCGCGCCCGCAGCCACCTGGAACAGTTCCGCCATCTGATGGGCGGGCCCAAGGCGGCCGGCCGGCAGTTGAATTTTCTGCTCCAGGAACTGAACCGGGAGCTGAACACCATCGGTTCCAAGACCGACCAGGCCGGCGCCGCCCATCGGGTGGTGGCCGCCAAGGCCGAGCTGGAAAAACTGCGCGAGCAAGTGCAGAACGTGGAATAGCGACCTGTGGAAAAAAACCTGCTCAATATCGGATTCGGCAACACGGTGGTGGCTGAACGGGTGGTGGCCATCGTGGGGCCGTCCTCGGCGCCCATGAGACGGCTCAAGGACGAAGCGCGGGAGGAAAACCGCCTCATCGACGCCACCCACGGCCGGCGCACCCGGGCGGTGATCGTCACCGACAGCAACCACGTGATCCTTTCGGCCATCCAGGCCGAAACCATCGCCCAGCGCTTCGAACAGCTCAAGGCCCCGGCCCCGGCCGGCGGTGTGGCTTAGGGCCATGGACCCGCGCACGCCGCCGCGCCGCGGCCGCCTGTTCATCGTCTCGGCCCCCTCCGGCGCCGGCAAGACCACGCTGTGCAGCGCCCTGCGCCGCCGGATCCCCACCCTGGGCTACAGCGTCTCGGCCACCACCCGGGCCCCGCGGCCCGGAGAGCGGGAGGGAATCGACTATTTCTTCACCGATCCGCAGACCTTCGAGGCCGGGATCCGGGAGGGGCGCTGGGCCGAGTGGGCCAGGGTCCACGACCACTATTACGGCACCCCGGCCGCCTTTCTCGACCGGGCCATGGGGGCCGGCCAGGACCTGCTCCTGGATATCGACGTCCAGGGGGCCGCGCAACTGGTGGAGCGCTACCCGGACAGCGTCACCATTTTCATCGAACCGCCCTCCATGGCGGTCCTGGCCCGGCGCCTGGCCGCCCGGGGCACGGACGATCCGGCCAGCGTGGCCCGCCGCCTGCGCAACGCCGAGGCCGAAATGCGCCACCGCGGGGCCTACCGCCACCGCATCGTCAACGATCGTCTCGAAGAGGCCCTGGACGCCCTGGCGGCCATCGTCTCGGGACCGGACCGATGAAAAGCGAATTGCTCTGGGGCTTTCACCCGGTCATCGAGGCCCTGCGCGCCGGCCGGCGCCACTTCGCGGACTTGTATGTCAGCCAGCAGCGCGGCGACCAGCGCCTGGCGGAACTGGTCCGGGAGGCCGAAACCCGCCGCATCCCGGTCCAGACCCTCACCCCCAGGGCGCTGACCGAAATGGCCGGGGCCCATCACCAGGGGGTAGCGGCGAGGGTCTCCCCCCTGGCAGCAGAAAACCTGGACCGCCTGTGCCAGGATCTGGCCGCCGGCCGCTGCGAACCCTGGATCCTGATCCTCGACGGGATCGTCGATCCCCAAAACCTCGGCGCCCTGGTGCGCACGGCGGTCTGCGCCGGCATGGGGGCCATCGTAGTGCCCCGGGACCGCTCGGCGCGACCGGGCCCCACGGTGTCGCGGGCCTCGGCCGGGGCCCTGGAGCACGCCCGGCTGGTGACGGCCACCAACCTGGCGGCGGCCCTGACCCGGCTCAAGGAGGCCGGCCTGTGGATCTGCGGGCTGGACCGGGAGCAGGGCCGGTCCCTCTTTGCCAGCGACCTGGCCGGGCCCTTGGGGATCGTGGTGGGGGCCGAGGGCAAGGGGATCCGCCCCCTGGTGCGCCGCCACTGCGATTTTCTGGCCGCTGTGCCCCAGTCCGGGCCCATCGACTCGCTCAACGCCTCGGCGGCCGGGGCCGTGGCGATCTACGAAAGCTGGCGCCAGCGACGCTGTCCGGCCGCAGCGCCGCCAGGCCCCCCATCCCCACTCCTTGAAAAGGCAGGCAGCCCATGAATCCACCCGCCAAAATCACCATTTCCCCCGAGGGCCGGTTGCAGGTGCCCGACCACCCCATCATCCCCTTCATCGAGGGGGACGGGATCGGCCCGGACATCTGGCGCGCCACCGCCCTGGTCCTCGACGCGGCCGTGGCCCACGCCTTCGAGGGGCGGCGGCGCATCGCCTGGATGCCCCTGGCCGTGGGCGAGAAGGCCGCCGCCGGGGGAGACCCCCTGCCCGAGGCGGCCCTGGAAACGATCCGGGCCCACCGGGTGGCCATCAAGGGGCCCCTGACCACCCCGGTGGGCAAGGGGATGCGCAGCCTCAACGTGGCCATCCGCCAGCACCTCGATCTGTACGCCTGTGTCCGCCCGGTGCGCTACATCTCCGGGGTCCCCAGCCCCATGCGCAGCCCGGAAAAGGTGGACATGGTGGTCTTTCGGGAAAACACCGAGGACCTCTACGCCGGCATCGAATGGGCCGCCGGCAGCCCCCAGGCCGCCGCCCTGGAGGCCTTCCTGGACCGGCAGATGGGGGTCAGACTGCCGCCGGGGGCCGGGATCGGCATCAAGCCCATCAGCGCGGCCAACACCCAGCGCCTGGTGGCCCGGGCCATCGCCTACGCCATCGAAAACCATCTTCCCAGCGTGACCCTGATGCACAAGGGCAACATCATGAAGTTCACCGAAGGGGCCTTTCGCGCCTGGGGCTACGCGGTGGCCGCCGAACGCTTCGGCGGCCAGACCGTCACCGAGGCCGAGGTCTTCGAACGCCACGGAGGCCGGATGCCGGCCGGCAAAGTGGTCATCAAGGACCGCATCGCGGACATGCTCTTTCAGCAGGTGCTCCTGCGCCCGGAGGAATACCAGGTCATCGCCACCCCCAATCTCAACGGGGATTATCTCTCCGATGCCCTGGCGGCCCAGGTGGGCGGCCTGGGGATGGCACCCGGGGCCAACATCGGCGACGAATGCGCCGTGTTCGAGGCCACCCATGGCTCGGCGCCCAAGTACGCCGGCCAGGACAAGGTCAATCCTAGCTCCCTGATTCTGTCGGGAGCCATGATGCTCGATCATCTCGGGTGGCCGCAAGCGGCCCTGAAGGTGCGCCGGGCCCTCCAGGCCACCATTGCCCGGGGGACGGTGACCTACGACCTGGCCCGACAGATCCCGGGGGCCCGCGAAGTGGCCTGCTCGGCCTTTGCCGAGGCCCTGACCGCCAGCATGACATGACCGCCACCCCCCTCATCCGCGCCCCGGCCGCCGCGCCAGACCGGGGTTCCCGGGCCCGCCCCCGGACCTGGGGCGCATCCCTGCGGCGTCTGGGCCGGGCGCTGGCCGCGGCCGTCTTTCCGTCCCGCTGCGCCGGGTGCGGCGCCTGGATCGACCTCGAGGCGCACCCGTCCCCGGAATTGCTCGCCAGCCTGCTCTGCGCGGACTGCCGCCTGCGACTGCGGTTCATCGCCACGCCCCTGTGCCGGATCTGCGGCCGCCCCTTCGCCCAGCGCGCGGACCATGACCACTACTGCGGAGAATGCCTGCAGAACCCGCCGCCCTACGACATGGCCCGCTCGGCGGCCGTCTATGCCCCCCCCCTGGATGCCCTGGTCCAGCGGCTCAAGTATGACGGCCGCCTGCAGACCGCCCGCCCCCTGGGGGACCTGCTGCGGGCCGCCTTCCAGCACCACTGGTCCGCACGGCCGGTGGACCTGATCCTCCCGGTCCCCCTGCACCGCCGGCGCCTTCGCTCCCGGGGATTCAATCAGGTGCAGGTGCTGCTGCGGGACTGGTCGCGGCCCGGATCCCGCCAGGATCTGGCCCCCGTGGCGGCGGCCGTGGCCCCCCGGCTCCTGGTCCGGCGGCGGCATACCCCGCCCCAGGCCGGATTGCCGCGCCCGGAGCGAATCCGCAACATGCGCGGGGCCTTTGCCGTCACCCAGCCACGGGCGGTCGCGGGCCAGCGGATCCTGGTGGTGGACGATGTGATGACCACCGGCGCCACCCTGGCCGCCTGCGTCGAGGTGCTCAGGAACGCCGGTGCCGCCCGGGTGGACGTGCTGACCCTGGCCCGGGCGGTCCGGAATGATTAACTTTCTGCGAAAATGGCAATGAAGCGCCCTGCCCGGGCGAGGACAACCTCCCGTTGCACAACGAAAGGCCGGAGATGACTGCCATCGAAGACTACGAATCCAATGTGGAGAACGAATGGTGCCCGGGATGCGGCAATTTCGGGATTCTGGAGGCCATGAAAAAGGCCCTGGTGGCCCTGGGCCTGGCCCCCCACCAGATCCTGATCGTCTCGGGGATCGGCCAGGCGGCCAAGACCCCCCACTTTCTGCGCTGCAACGCGCTGCACGGCCTCCATGGCCGGGCCCTGCCGGTGGCGGCGGGGGCCAAGCTGGCCAACCACGACCTGACCATCCTGGTCAATTCGGGGGACGGGGACTGCTACGGGGAAGGGGGTAACCACTTCATGCACGCCATCCGGCGCAACCTGGACCTGACCCTCATCGTCCACGACAACCGGGTCTACGGCCTGACCAAGGGCCAGGGCTCGCCCACCTCGGATCTGGGAATGGTGACGCGCCTGCAGCCCCAGGGAACGGTCAGCGAACCCTTCAACCCCCTGGCCGTGGCCCTGGCTCTGGGAGCCGGGTTCGTGGCCCGGGGATTCTCGGGGGACCCGGACCACCTGGCGGCCTTGATCCAGGCCGGAATCCGTCACCGGGGCTTTGCCCTCATCGACGTGCTCCAGCCCTGCGTCTCCTTCAACCGGGTCCAGACCCACGGCTGGTACAAGCAGCGGGTCTTTGACCTGCAAGCGGAGAACCACCCCCGGAACGACTGGACCGCCGCCATGGACCGGGCCCGGCAATGGGGCGAACGCATCCCCATCGGACTGTTCTACCAGGAGACCAAGCCGACCTTCACCGACCGCATCCAGGTCCTGGGGCGCGGCCCCCTCATCGATCAGCCCGTGCCCGCCGTCGACTGGGCGGCCCTGATGGACGCCTGATTACCGCCCCCCGGGAGGCCGCAATGCGCTTTCGCCAGGAACACGACAGCATGGGGCCGGTGCAGGTGCCGGCCGAAGCCTACTACGGTTCCCAGACCCAGCGGGCGGCCGAGAACTTTCCCCTCAGCCAGATCCGCCTGCCGACCCTCTTCATCCGAACCCTGGCGAGCCTCAAACGCCATGCGGCCCGGACGAACCGGGACCTGGGCCTCCTGGCACCCGACCTGGCCGAGGCCGTCGTCCAGGCCGCCCGGGAGGTGGAGGCCGGCCGCATGCTGGACCAGTTCGTGGTGGACGTGTTCCAGACCGGATCCGGGACCTCCACCCACATGAACATGAACGAGGTCCTGGCCGGCCGGGCCAACGAGATCCTCACCGGACAGCGCGGCGGCCGCCACCCGGTCCATCCCAACGACCACGTCAACCTGGGCCAATCGAGCAACGACGTCATTCCCACCGTCATCCACGCCTCGGCGCGCCTGGCCCTGGCGCGGGATCTGGGCCCCGCACTCCAGGAACTCGAAGCCGCCCTGGCCCAGAAGGCCGGCGCCTTCGCGGATGTGTTCAAGATCGGGCGCACCCATCTCCAGGACGCGGTCCCCATGCGCCTGGGCCAGGAGTTCTCGGGCTACGCGGCCCAGATCCGGCTGGGCCTCGAACGCCTGGCGGCCGCAAGCCCCCGCATCGAGGAACTGGCCCTGGGCGGCACGGCCGTGGGCACCGGCCTCAACGCGGATCCCGCCTTCGCCCCGGCGGTGATCCAGGCCCTGGCGGCCGAAACCGGGATCGCCTTCGTTCCGGCCCGCAACCGCTTCCAGGCCCAGGCCAGCCAGGACGCGGCGGTGGAGGTCAGCGGCGCCCTCAAGACGGTGGCCGTCAGCCTGGTGAAAATCGCCAACGACCTGCGCTGGCTGGCCTCCGGCCCCCGCTGCGGGATCGGCGAGATCACCCTGCCGGCCCTCCAGCCCGGCTCTTCCATCATGCCCGGCAAGGTCAACCCGGTGGTCTGCGAAGCGGTGCTGCAGGTAGCGGCCCAGATCGTGGGCAACGATGCCGCCATCACCTTCGCCGGCGCCGCTGGGCATTTCGAACTGAACACCATGCTGCCGGTGATCGCCCACAATCTGCTCCAGTCCATCGGCCTGATGGCCGCCGCCGCCAGCCTCCTGGCCCATCGCTGCGTGGCCGGGATCCAGGCCAACCGGGAGGTCTGCGCCGGGTATATCGAGCGCAGCCTGGCTTTGGCCACGGCCCTGGTGCCGGTGATGGGCTACGACCGGGCCGCCGAGATCGCCAAGACGGCCCATGACCGCAACCGCACGATCCGGGAGGTGGTCCGCGACAGCGGCCTGCTCGACGAGGCCGCCCTGGACCGCCTCCTGGCGCCGGATGCCTGAAGGGCGCCCCCGAGCGCCGCCAACCCGTTCCGCAAAGAAAAGGAGATCCGACATGAGCGACAAACGCTACCGCATCGCCACCAGTTGCCCCCAGTGCGGCTGCAGCGCCGTATCGCACCTGAGCGCCGAGGAGATCAAGACCCGCTTCGGGGATCTGCCCAACGTGCAGTTGGAGTGCGGCGAGTGCCTGCTCAAGTACACCGCCCCCATGAAGGACGCCTGCCCCGAATGGGATCAGGAGTGCCGTTTGAAAAACACCTAGCGCACGGGGACCCGACCCGGACGCCGGCGGTCCGTGACCGCGGGCCGCGATATTTTCCACCACATGTAAAAGGAGATGGGATGGGCTACGATTTCAGCGCCGACGATATCTTCGAAATGGCCGAACAACTGGAGCGCAACGGCGCCAGGTTCTACCGCACCGCCGCCGGGACGGTGGCCGCTAGCGGCGCCCGCGACCTGCTGCTGGAACTGGCAGCCATGGAAGACGACCACGAAAAGATCTTCCAGACCCTGCGGGCCGATCTTTCGGCGGCCGAAAAATCCGAGACGATCTTCGATCCCCAGGCGGAGGCCGTGCTTTACCTGCGCGCCCTGGCCGACACCCGGGTCTTTTTCGAAAAGCAGGTGGACACCTCGTCCATGCGTGTAATCCTCAAGGAGGCCATCGCGGCGGAAAAGGAGAGCATCGTCTTTTACCTGGGCATGCGCGAGATGGTCCCTGAAAAACTGGGCCGCGCCCGCCTGGACGCGATCCTCAAAGAGGAGATGGGGCATATCCGGATGCTGAGCAAGCAGTTGTCGGCGCTGGGCAAATAGCGGCGCCCGCGCCGATGGGCGAACCGGATGGATCCTGCGGGCGGGGGCGATGGCCATTGGGCCTCGCCACCGCCCACGGGCGTTCGAGGTTTCCGGATCCCGTTGCGCCGCCTCGGCCTGAAAAAAAGAAACCCCGGATCGGGCCTGCCCCGGACGCCATCCGGGACAGCCCGCCTTCCGGGACTCCTCAGCACCCCGCCACTCCGGGCCCGGCCCCGGGGTCCGTGTTGCACGCCCGAAAAACGATGGGTCTCATTGTAGTGGCTGTGAAAAAAGCAATTGACAGCACTGAGCCCTAAAGATTATGGGATAAAACACAAAATCCGAATATTGTCCGGCTTTCCTCTCGGCAGGGATGTGGCTCGCGCTTGGCGTGAAACAAAATCTGAGGAGGAGACGCGATGCAAGAATTGATCCCCCATTCGCCTGAAAACGGCAGTGGGGTTTTGTTGTTTTGAAATGGGACGATATGGCTGGATTACATGATTATTAGTCGATCGGTCTGCAGTTGTAAATGAGATTGTAAAGGGTGGCATGAAAGTCGCCGAGAATGTAGTTTAGCTCTCGTAAGCTTAAACACCACACAATTGATGCTTTATGCATGCTATCAACGACAAGGAATCCATGATGGACCAGCAATATGTGCTGAGTGAGTTTTGCCTTTTTTGAATCGAATGAGGACGGACAATGCCGGTCGATCACAATTTTGAGTGGAGTATCGAAAAGGCAGGATCGTACCAAGACAAGCATGAGGTGTCATTCGAGGAGGCCACTACGGTATTTACAGATCCGATGGCATTGACTATATTCGATCCTGATCACAGTGACGGAGAAGATCGCTGGATCACCATGGGGATTTCAAACATCGGAAGGTTGCTGATTTTGGCACACACTTTCCGTGAAAGAAAGTGAGAAGGTCAGCACGATACGGATTATTTCAAGTCGAAGAGCAGGAAGACGAGAACATAAGGAATATGGTGAACGATGATGAGAGAAGAATACGATTTTTCCAAGGGGGAACGGGGTAAGTTCTATCGTCATGACGTTAAATTGAATGTCCCTATTTATTTGGATGAGGATGTTTTGGCATTTGTTGAAGAACTCGCATCCAAAAAAGGGGTCGATCGGTCTACGGTTGTGAATGAAATTCTGAAAGGCGGCATGAGGATCGCCGAGAATGTAGGTTAGCTTTGGGTTCGGACATAAAGGTGAGTATCTGTTCGGAAGTGATGGACGAAAGTTCTATGTTACCGAAATGGTTTCGATGGAGGTGCACTGTGGATGCAGTAACTGACCGAGTCACCGAGGAAGCCCTTTCGCTTCCCGCAGACGCCCGCTTGGACCTCGTAGAGAAACTTCTCACCAGCCTCAACCTGCCGATCGACAACGAGATCGACCGCCTTTGGGCCGAGGAGGCCGAGCGTCGCGTCACCCAGCTCGAAGCTGGGGAAGCTAAGCTTGTGCCCGGTGATGAGGTCTTCTCGAAGATCCGCACGAAACACGGAAGATGAAATTCTACTTCCACGAAGACGCTGAAACGGAGTTCGACAAGGCAGTCGACTACTATGAGGAGTGTCGAGCAGGTCTCGGGATGGAATTCGCAAAGGAAGTCTACGCGGCAATTGCGCGTGTCGTCCAATTCCCCGAGGCTTGGTCTCCCATGTCGAAAAACACGCGGCGATGCCTGATGAACCGGTTTCCCTTCGGGGTCATCTACCGCGTCAAATTCAACCACATTGAGGTGATCGCTGTAGCTGACCTTCGCCGGCCGTCCGGCTACTGGCGAGATCGATAAAGACGCAGAAAAACACGCTCCATCGCGACGCCTTATTGCCCGCCGCTTTGCTTCGGTCAATCCGATGGGGCTGAGCGCGGCTGTTGATGCTTTATTATCCCAAGCGTTCGTTTTCCACCGCCTGCTAAAGTGATGATTAACGGATGAAACATTGGGGGCCAAAAAGGAGACTTTTGGATGGCAACTGCCTTGATCACAGGTGCATCCAGCGGTATCGGAATGGAAATGGCACGGATTTTGGCAATGCATCGAATAAACCTCGTTTTGGCAGCTCGGCGAGGAGAAATTCTGCAGCGCCTGAAAGAGGAAAATGATCGACTTAGACATCAGCGCTCTGACCAGGATCACCCACCATGTGCTTACAGGCATGATCCACCGCGGCAAGGGCCGAATCCTCAACATCGCCTCGACGGCGGCTTTTCAGCCTGGTCCGATGATGAGTGTTTACTGCGCCACCAAAGCCTATGTCCTGAATTTTTCGGAAGCGCTGGCGTCCGAATTGAAAGGCACCGGTGTCACCGTGACGGTTTTGTGCCCTGGCCCGGTGGCAACAGAATTCTTGACTGTGGCAGGTGCGAGTTTAAAAAGGTCATTGTATGTTAAATTGAACAAACCGGTCTCCTCCCGTGAAGTCGCCCAATATGGTTTGAAGGCGCTGATGGACGGCAGGGGGTTGGCTGTTCATGGATGGCTCAACCGGCTAACAGCATTTGCGGTCCGGCTTGCACCGAGAAAATTGACCGTTTTGCTGGCCCATCTGGTTATGAAAAGTTAGCCTGCCACGGAAAGGTGGCAATTCCATGACGACACTCTTCGATCCGATCCCGATTGGTTCCATGAAATTGGGCAATCGTTTCGTCTGTTCGGCCACCTACGAGGCCATGGCCGGTGAAGACGGCCGGGTGACCGCCGATCTAACGGCACGCTACGAACGGCTCGCACGCGGCGGAGTCGGCTTGATTGTCCCCGGACACATGTATGTCCATCCTCGCGGGCGCGCCATGGGCAAGCAAATCGGTATCCACGACGACGCCATGCTGCCGGGTCTGGAAGCTCTGGCAGACAGTGTTCATCGAAACGGGAGACGGATTGTGTTCCAACTCGCCCACGCTGGACGCCAGGCTCCTCGCAGGGTAACTGGCGCTGCGCCGCTTGCCCCCAGTGGCCAAGGGCTTGACCCGGCCTCAATGAACCGGCCAAAAAAGCTGAGCGAAGATCAAATCGTCGCAATCATTCAATCTTTTGCCAGCGCCGCTCGGCGTGCCAAACAGGCCGGCGCAGACGGCGTGCAGCTCCACGCGGCCCACGGGTACCTGCTCAACGAGTTTCTCTCGCCGTTTTACAACCGGCGCAGAGACGCTTGGGGAGGCAGTGCTGAAAAGTGCTTCCGCTTTGTACGCGAAACTATCGCCGCCGTTCAAAAAGCCGTGGGAGGTTCGATTCCGGTATTGATCAAGATAAACACATGTGACTTCACTCCTGAGCCAGGGATCACCCCACTACTGGCCGCCCGCTACGCCGGATGGCTCCGAACCGCGGGAATCGATGCCGTGGAAGTCAGCAGCGGCACCTACTACAGCTTCCATACCGTGCGCGGCGAAATTCCCCTTGATGAGCTGGCCCGGGGCTTGCCCTCATGGATGCGGCCTTTGGCCAAGTTGAAGTTCAAAAGCCTCGTAAAGCCCTGTGCATTCAAGGAGTCCTACAATCTTCCAGGGGCCGAGGGGGTTCGAAGAGAGCTTGGCGACGTGCCACTCATTCTGGTGGGCGGAATGCGACGCAGGCAGCAAATGGAGGAGTTGCTGGAAAAAAGCGCGGCGGACCTGATTTCCATGAGCCGCCCTTTTGTACGAGAGCCTTCCCTGGTGGAAAAGTTCCGGGAGGGAAAGTCCGAAACCGCCTCTTGTGTCTCCTGCAACATGTGCTTTGCAGCCGTATTCAATAATCTAGCGCTGGGCTGCTATCGAAATGGACTGCCGATGAAGGTTTCATAAAAAGAGATGGGCATCGGATTTCTTGTGAAGTAGGCTGGGGGCTAATCGGGTAAAGGGGAGTCTTTCTCTCCTCTTCCCCAACCACCTATGGACGCCGAAGAAGAAATTGGCGTCAAAGGGAAAAGGAGGATCACCATGGAAGTGCAAGACGGAATTGGCGCTTCGATTACAGTTGAGTTATCAGTTCGACTCGATGAACTCGATTATTTGGGGATCGTCCATACTTCCAACTATCTCAAGTACATGGAACATGCACGAGTAAAACTGTTGGAAAAGTATGATGTCGATTTATTGGCCTGGCTCAACAAGGGAATTCGTTCCATAGTTGTGAACGACACGATTAATTACCGACAACCTGCCCATTACGGAGAATTACTAGAAATCACATGTATGGTCGAAAAGTTCGGTAGGAGTTCAACCACGCTCACCTACAAAATCGTCGAAAAAAAATCTGGTAAAGAGGTTCTAAACGGTTCTACGACAATGGTCTGTATCAACAACGAAGGGAAGCCGACACCTATCCCTGAAGAAATCAAGGCGAAGTTCGGTTTCAAGTCATTATAAACCTGCAAGTCGCACCAGGCTTGGCCTAGCGCTCCGGAATGGCAGAGGTGTTGCTTCGGCCTTTTACGACAAAATCTCTATTTCAACAGCCCTGTGATTTAAGACCAACCAGGAACGACAAACTTGGAGAAAAGCGAACATAATGAAGAAACAGGCAGATGAGATATTTGGCAAAGGCATCCACCTGGAAAAGGAGGCACAATTCGAAAAGGCCGAAGCCATTTATGAAGATCTTTTTCGACATGTCACCGACGAAATGTTGCTGAAAAAAATTCAATGCCGAATGGAAGACATCCACCATTTGATCGCAGAAAAGGAAATTTACCAGCGTATTGATGAAAACGCAAAACGGGTGCTGACGGAAATCGGTATAAATATCAGCGACAACCAACCCCTCATGGATATTCTTCTGGAAGCCGACGCTGTGGATTTCGACAATGAAACGGCGCTTTTCATTCCCTTGAAGCGGGGTTATATTGACCATTGCCTGGAGCAGGTACCCCGAAAAATGCCTGGGGACCCCGGGATGAACACTTTCGGCACGGGTGCAACATCACCCTTTCTAAAGCGGGCCGGCGACGAAGAACTGCGGCCGGCCAACCGCGAGGAATACACAGAAATCATCCTTACGGTGGGAAAACAGCATGATGTTGTAGGCATTTTCAGTCTGCCGGTGGCCTGCGACAAGAGCATTTCCCTTTTCGAGATCGCCCGGCTGATGGAGAAAAACTACCCGGGACTCAAAATGATCACCACCAACACGATGAGCGATGATGAATCATCTTTTTTGAAAGAAAAAGAGCATTGGGTCGACGGCACCAGCCTGATCACTTCCCTAACCCCAATGACCAACATGGTGGATCCTTTTTTGCGTAGTGCCAGGATGGGCAACAACCTTTTGCTGATAGACCAAAGCATTGCCGGCGTCTCTGCTCCCGGCACCCCAGAGGCTTTCCTGACACAGATCCATGCCCAGGTTATTTTCATGATGGTTGTTGCTCAGACCGTCAACCCGGGCATCGCGTGCATCCACTGTGGTATACCCAGTGTTATCGATTCAAGCGGCAATCTTTCTTACAGTTCTCCCCATCAAACCGTCATCAATGCTGCCATGGCACGCGTCAACGCCTGGATTACAAATTTTCCTTCCGCCCAGACCGGAGGCAGCACAAGCCTGCCCGATGTAACTTTCCAGGCGCTTTTAGATTCTGAATTGAGCCGCAACACCCTGCGAAAGTACGGGGTGCATATTGTACGACATGCCATGGGGGCTTTAGGCAGCCTCAACTTTTTCAGCTTGGAAAAATTTTTGGAAGACTGCGCGCGTGAAAGACGGTCCCGGATGATATTCGATGCAGTTCCCCAGGATATTGGCGTGATACCGATGTACTTTCCCGCTGATGACCAGGCCCTTGAGGCAATCCGGGAGATTGCTGAAAAAGGCAACCCCAAAAATGCGGATCACACACTGAAGCACGTGGACTCATTTTGCCAGTGGGAGGACAATATCCGTCGAGCGGCCAAAAAGAAACTGTACTATCCACAACTCAACGATACGGTCATCGATTCAATCACCTACGATGCGCCATGTTCTCCAGCCCCCCTCTGAGGAGGGCGTGCTAACCGCCAGGCCGGAGGCACGGCTTCAGGCTACCGTCGGCAACCAGGGGACGCATTGACATTGACACCGGCCAGAGCTTTCGGTAATCGCTTAACTATCTGACTGAGTACCGGAATATTGCGGCCGGCCCCGGCCTTCCTGGTCCCAGAGGAGTGACGCCCGAATGAATTCATCAAGCCTTGTCGGACTGATGAACAATGCGGCCCTCTTGATCGCCCTGGGTCTGCTGTACGACATCCTCGGCGTCCGGCAAATCGGCAAAAACCCGACTTTCCGGCAGATGTTCGCCGGCGCCGTCATCGGCGCCATCGGCATCGCCATCATGTCCACGCCCTGGAATTTCGGCCATGGGGTCATCTTCGATACCCGCTCGGTGCTGCTGTGCATCGCCGGCCTTTTTTTCGGCACCCTACCCACCCTCATCGCCGTGATCCTCACCGCCGCCTTTCGATTGTCGACGGGCGGTGCCGGCGCCTGGGTCGGCGTCGCCGTGATCGGGACATCAGGGGCCGTCGGTCTCGCCTGGCGGCATCTCCGGCGCCGGCGGGACCACGACCCCTCCACGGGCGAACTCTACCTGCTGGGGATCGTGGTGCACGTGGCCATGCTGGCCTGGATGCTGCTGCTGCCAGGAACGGTGGCCCCGAGCGTGCTGCAAAATATCAGCCTGCCGGTGATGCTGATCCACCCGATGGCGACCGTCCTTCTGGGCGTGCTGCTGGTCAATCGCAAGCGGCGCACCGAGGCGGAACATCGATTGCGGACGAGCGAAGCAAAGTTTCGCCATCTCTTCGAGCACCACCCCGCCGTCAAACTGCTGATCGATCCGGATAACGGCCGAATCGTGCAGGCAAACCGCGCGGCCGAGACGTTTTACGGGTGGCCCGTCAAGCAAATCCAAGGGATGGCCGTCCATGATATCAACACGCTGCCGGCCGACCAGGTGCGGGCGGAAATGGAAAAGGCCCGCTCTCGTGAAAAGAGCCATTTCAGCTTCAAGCATCGCCTGGCCGACAATTCGATCCGAGACGTGGAGGTCTACAGTGGAAAGGTTCGAATCGGCGGGAAGGCATATCTTCATTCCATCGTTCACGACGTGTCCGACAGCCGGCGCGCGGTAGAGGCGCTGCGGGAAAGCGAGGACAAGTATCGGCGGCTGGCCGAGAACATGTCCGACGTCGTCTGGATCACGGACTTCGATTTGCGCACGACCTATGTGAGCCCCTCGGTGGAGCGGCTTGTGGGAGAGCCGGTCGAGGCGCACCTGAAGCGGTCTTTCGAAGAGAAGTTCCCCCCGGATTCCTTGAATACGCTGATACACACATTTGCCGAAGAAATGGAGCGGGAAAAGGACCCCGGCTGCGACCGGAAGCGGTCACGGATGATCGAGGTGGAGCACTATCGGGCGGACGGGAGCACCGTCTGGGTGTCCATCCATTGCTCGTTCGTGCGGGACGCCAACGGCACACCAGTGGGCCTTCAAGGGGTAACCCGGGACATCAGCGAACGCAGGGCGGCCGAGGAGTCCATGCGGCACGCCAACGACCTGATGCGCTATGTTGTAGAACACGCCAACAGCGGCGTCGCCGTCCATGACCGCGACCTGCGCTACATCTACGTCAGCCAGCGCTATCTGGACCAGTACAAGATCGCCGAGCAAGAGGTCATCGGCCGGCACCACTACGACGTGTTTCCGGACCTGCCCCAGAAATGGCGCCATGTCCACCAGCGGGCGCTGGCGGGCGAAGTCTCCCGTGCCGATCGGGACCCCTATCCGCGGGAGGACGGCACCCTCGAGTGGACGCGCTGGGAGTGCCGCCCCTGGTACGCGGCCGACGGCACCATCGGCGGCATCATCGTCTACACCGAGGTGATCACCGGCCGCGTGCGGACCGAAGAGGCTCTGCGCGCCAGCGAAGAACAGCAGCGCAGCATGATCGCCGCCTCGCCCCTGGCCATCATCAGTCTGGATGCCCAGGGCGTGGTGCAAAGCTGGAACGATTCCGCCGAACGGATATTCGGATGGCCGGCCCACGAAGCCATGGGCCGCTTCCTGCCCCTCGTGCCGGAGGACCAGTATGCCCATTTCGCCGGCCTGCGGCGGCGCGTCATGGCCGGCGAATCGCTGGCCAACGTGGAACTGACCCGGCGCCGCAGGGACGGTTCCGCCATCGAGGTCAGCCTGTCGACGGCGCCCATCCGCGACCAGGACGGCCGGCCCGCGGCAATCATGGCCGTGCTCGAAGACATTACGGAACGCAAAAAGGCCGAGAAGCGCCTCAACTGGAACATCCAGCGCAACGCGCTGCTTTCGCAGACGGCTGCCCGCCTGCTGCAAAGCGATGTCCCTCAGGATATCGTCGAGGACCTTTGCCGGCGGATCATGGAGTTTCTCGACTGCCATGTTTTTTTCAACTTCGTTCTGGACGCCCAGAGCGGCAAGCTGCAGTTGAACGCCTATGCCGGCATTCCCGCCGAAAACGCCGGGCAGATTGAATGGCTCGACCAGGGGGTTGCCGTTTGCGGTGGCATGGCTCACGATCGCCGGCGCAGGGTCTACGAAAATATCCAGGAGGCGGCCGATCCGGTCCTCGACAAGGTAAAATCCTGGGGGATCCAAGCCTACGGCTGCCATCCGCTGATGGTTGAAGACCGGCTGATCGGCACCTTGTCCTTCGGCACCCGGTCGCGGCCGCGGTTTGCACCCGAAGAAATCGAAATGATGGAGTCGGTGACCCACCTGGTGGCCACAGCCATGAACCGGGTGCATATGGAGCGTGCCCTGCGGGCGAGCGAAGAAAAGTTCCGCCTGCTGGTGGAAAACTCACCGGACGCCATATTTATCCAGACCGAAGGCCGCTTTGCCTATCTCAACCAGGGGGCGATCAACCTTTTTGGCGCTCGGTCGGCCGATGAGTTGCTCGGCACCGACATCATGGATCGCTTTCACCCCGACTTTCACGAGGCGGTCCGGGAGCGAATCCGCTCATTGAACCAGAGAAAGGAGCAGGTGCCCATCCTGGAGCAGATCTACCTGCGCATGGACGGCAGCCCGGTGAACGTCGAAGTCTCCGCCGTGCCGTTCAATCACCAGGGCCAGGACGGCGCGATCGTTTTCGCGCGGGACATCACCGAACGCATCGAGCGGCAAAAGGCCAACGAGTACCTGCAGAAGCAGCTCGTTCAGGCGCAGAAGATGGAATCGGTGGGGCGCTTGGCGGGCGGTGTGGCCCACGACTACAACAACATGCTCGGGGTGATTCTCGGCTATTCGGAGATGCTCTTGGAGATGTTCCAGCCGTCGGATGCGGCCCATTCCGCTCTTGTGGAAATCAAGGGGGCGGCCCAGCGCTCGGCGGACATCACCCGCCAGCTTCTAGCCTTTGCCCGGAAACAGACCATTTCGCCCAAGGTCCTCGATCTGAACGACACCGTCGCGGGGATGCTCAAGATGCTGCGCCGCCTGATCGGCGAGGACATCGAATTGGCATGGCGGCCTGAGGCGCCCCTGTGGCCCGTAAAACTCGACCCGTCTCAGGTCGACCAGATTCTAGCCAACCTGTGCGTCAACGCGCGCGATGCCATCGCAGGGGTGGGCAAGGTGACCATCGAGACCGAAAACGTCCGCTTCGATGCGCCCTACCGCGCCGAACACCCGGGATTCCGCGAGGGAGAGTTTGTACTCTTGGCGGTCAGCGACGACGGTTGCGGCATGGACCGGGAAACCCTGCAGAATATCTTCGAGCCATTTTTCACCACCAAGGCTGATGGGCACGGAACCGGGCTCGGGCTGGCCATGGTGTATGGCATCGTCAAGCAGAACGAGGGCTTCGTCAACGTTTACAGCGAACCGGGCAAGGGGACGACCTTCAGGATATACCTGCCGCGCCACCAGGGGCAGATCAAAGAGGCGATCCATGAGGAAGCGCCAGCCCAAACGCCTAAAAGCCAAGGGGAAACCATCTTGCTGGTCGAGGACGAAGAGCCGCTTCTCAAGCTGGAAAAACGGATGCTGCAGCGCCTCGATTACGATGTGCTGTGCGCCTCGACCCCAAGGGCCGCAATGGACCTGGCCGCACAGCACGGCGGGCGCATCAATCTATTGATCACCGACGTGGTCATGCCGGAAATGAGCGGCAGGGAATTGTCTGAACGATTGACAGCGCGCTACCCGGGTCTCAAGACGCTGTACATGTCCGGCTACACGGCCAACGTGATCGCCCATCGCGGCATTCTCAAAGATGGCGTTAATTTCATGCAGAAACCGTTCTCGATGCAGGAGTTGGCCGTAAAGCTGAGCGCGGTGCTGAAACACGAGCACGAGTAACTGATTTGAATGTATGCAAAATTTTTCGAGATTGAGAGGCCGATGATGTCCGACAAAACAGATCTCCCAATGCACGTAAAATTTTTCCTTCCGATCTTATCGGTTCTGAAAAGACTGGGCGGATCTGGAAGCTTCAGCGAGGTTAAGGACACATTAATTGAAATCGAAAATATCCCTGAAGAAGAGCTTGAAGTCAAATTCAAAAGTGGTGTTTTGAAAATTGATAATCAAATAAGTTGGAGCAAAATATATCTAACAAAAGCCGGCTTCATAGACACTTCTGATCAAAATATTTGGAGTTTAACAGAAAAAGGCCTGAAATCGGAAATCACAGAGAAAGAAGTTCTTTCAATATTTAGGCAAATCCACGGAAGCTTTGCCTCGCAACGGGGAAAATTGAAAAAATCCAGCGAGACAAATGACATCAAACCCCCACCGGAAATCCATCCCCATAGAGAGGAACTTCTGGCGATACTGCAGACCTTACCCCCTGATGGCTTCGAAAGATTATGTCAAAGATTGTTGAGAGCCTCTGGTTTCAGTAGAGTTGTGGTAACCGGGAAGTCAGGTGACGGGGGAATCGATGGTGAAGGAATTCTGGAAATAAATCCTTTGGTTAGCTTCAAAGTCATATTCCAGGCAAAACGTTACAAAGGGGCTGTATCCGCATCCCAAATTCGTGATTTCAGAGGCGCAATGCAGGGAAGAGCAGAAAAGGGAATATTGGTAGTGTAAGATTGATTGTGTGAAATTGGTATAGGGTCGAAAAAAAGGCGCTTTTCCTATAAATGGGTGTTTTGCGAAGACATCCCAAGAGAAAGGAAAAGCGCCCGTGAAGATGGAAATTAGTGTAGCAGAAGCCTTGGAACTGATCAATGGCATCCACCCCCGACCGGCCAATATTTTCGAGATGATCCGAGCCGAGGTGCAAGAATCGGTACTGTCAAGAAGATTGTGTAAAATTTGCCTCTGCCAATTTTCTTAGAAG
>CALJLV010000085.1 GCA_937982505.1 uncultured Desulfobacteraceae bacterium
AGATTGACTGACGTGACTGGAGTTCAGACGTGTGCTCTTCCGATCTGACATGCAGCTCAACCCCCCGTCCATTCGAATCACCTCGCTGATGTCCAGTTCGATGATGGGCCGGCCCAGGGCTTCGAGCGCCTTTCGGGTGCGTGGAAAGCCCATGGGCACCAGCAGGGTCCCGTTGACCGCCACCGTGTTGGCCGCAGGGGCCTCCTGAGGGGAAACCAGGATCTTGGAATAATCGGCGAAGGCCGGAACCCGGGCATAGGCGGCCAGAACCAGTAAGGTCTCATCGCCAACGTGGTTGACCCCGCTTTTGAGGTGCAGCGCCGCGGCCACCGGCACGGTGGACCATGAAAAGCCGCGTTTTTCGATAATTTCGCCCAGTTGGCGCGCTCCTTCGGCATTGGTCCGCCCGGACAGGCCGATAAAGAAGTGATCCGCCGCTTGCAGCACGTCCCCACCGTCCAGCAGACCCGGCTCCCGAATCTCCTCCAGATCGCCAAAGGCTTTCAGGACGGGCGCGATGCGCGCCACCTCGCCCAGGCGCGAGGGTGCGCCCGGCCGGGTGAGCACCGCAGCGCCGGCCAGCATGACAGCGACGTCTTCCACGAAGTAGGCGTCCGGGAAGTCGTGCTCCGGCGCCAGTTCGGTCACGCGCAGTCCCAGGCCGACAAGGGTCTTGACATAGGCGGCATGCTGTTCGAGGATCCGGGCGTGATCCGGCGCCCGGTCCAGCGGAACCGTGGTGATCCCCTGGCGGTAGTTCGCCCCGGGTCTGCGGGTGATGGCCTGAGAAAACTGCATGAATCCCTCCGGATTTTCGAGACAGGACGCGAATCGATGAAATGCCTGGCCTGCTTACTGCAGGATCGTGAAAAATGCAAACCGCCCGGGGTGCCATGAACGACGAAAACCGCGAACTGGCGCTGGCCTTCGACTTCGTGGAGCAGACCGGGCGCCATGTTTTCCTTACCGGCAAGGCCGGCACGGGCAAGACCACTTTTCTGCACGCCCTCAAGCAGCGATCACCCAAACGCCTGATCGTGGTGGCCCCCACCGGCGTGGCGGCGGTCAATGCCGGCGGGATGACGATCCATTCGTTTTTCCAGCTTCCCTTCGGGCCCATCCTCCCCGAAGGCCTGGGGACCGGCGGACTGGAAGCCGGGCGAGCGGGCGGACGCCCGTTTCGCTTCAGCCGTCAGAAGATCGACATCCTGCGCAGCCTTGATCTATTGGTCATTGACGAGATCAGCATGGTGCGCGCCGATCTTCTGGACGCGGTGGATGCCGTGCTGCGCCGTTGCCGGAACGACGACCGGCCCTTCGGCGCGGTTCAGCTGCTGATGATCGGCGACTTGCAGCAGCTGGCGCCCGTGGCCGTGGAAGCCGAGTGGGCGCTTTTGCGCCGGCACTACGACACGGTCTTTTTTTTCGGCAGCCGGGCCCTGCGCCGAAGCGGGATGGTGGGCATCGAACTCAAGCATATCTACCGCCAGAGCGACGCCCATTTTATCGAGCTGCTGGGAAAGGTGCGCGACGGTTGTATCGACGCCCCGGCCCTGGAGGCCCTTAACCGGCGCTGGGATCCGATCTTTGCCGCGCAGGGGCCTCCGGGCTACATTACCCTCTCGAGCCATAACCGGCGTGCCGAGAAGATCAACGCCCAGCGCCTGGAAGCGCTGCCCGGCGCCCCAAAATCCTTTCAGGCCCGGGTGGCGGGAGACTTTCCGGCGCATGCGTTTCCCACCGAGGCCCAACTGGTCCTCAAGCCCGGGGCCCAGGTGATGTTCGTCAAAAACGACCCGTCGCCCGAAAAACGCTATTACAACGGCAAGATCGGCCGCCTGGCGCGCATTGCCGGGGAAAATCTGATCGTCGAGTGCCCGGATGATGGCGAACCCATCGAGGTGGAAGCCGCCGAGTGGCAAAATATTCGCTACGCCCTGGACCCCCACACCCGGGAGATCCGGGAGATCCAGGCCGGCACCTTCACCCAGTACCCCCTCAAACTGGCCTGGGCCATCACCATTCACAAGAGTCAGGGCCTGACCTTCGAACGGGCCGTCATCGACGCGGCCCAAGCCTTCGCCGACGGCCAGGTCTACGTGGCCTTGAGCCGCTGTCGCTCCCTGGAGGGGCTGGTTCTGAGCGCGCCCCTCGAAAAGCACTGCATCAAAAGCAATCCCGAGGTGGCGGCCTTTTGCCATCGCATGGCTCTGGAAGGGCCGGCCGAGGAAGGCCTGCGGGCGTCCCGGCACGCCTACCAGATGGCCCTTCTCGACGAGCTGTTCGATTTTGATCCGCTGGTCCGGCGCCTGAGAATCTGCGCCAAAATGGTGCGCGCCCACGCGTCGATCCTGGTGGGCATCGCGCCGGACTTCTTTCCTCGTATTCTGGATGCGGTGGGGATTCACATCGTCACGGTGGCCGGAAAATTCGCCGCCCAGCGCCGGGCCCTCGCCCAGACGGCCGAGATCCCGGAGGCCTGCACCCACCTCCAGGAGCGGGTGGCCAAGGCTGCCGTCTACTTCGGCCACCAGATGGACCTCGTGGTGGAAGGGCCCCTCGCTGCGGTCTCCTACGCCACCGACAATCGCGAGGTGGACCGCGCCCTGGGCGGGGCCTTCAGGGCGGCGCGCCGGGAGGCGGCGGTCAAATCCGCCTGTCTGGCCGCCTGCCGCCAGGGAATCGCGTTCAGCGACTACCTCAAGGCGCGCGCCACCGCCGCGCTGCGGTCGGAGAGCGCCGTGGCACCGCTCAGGGCGGCGCCGGACGCCCCGGAAGAGATCCAAAACCCCGAACTTTACCGTCGGCTCCAGGTCTGGCGCGGAGAAAAGGCCCGTGAGGCCGGATTGCCGGCCTTCATGATCCTGCCCAACCGGGTCCTGGCGGCGCTTGCGGCCCGACTGCCGGCCAGCGCCGAGGCCCTGCGGGCCATCAAGGGCCTGGGCGGCAAGCGGGGAAAGCGCCACGGCGCCGAGATTCTCGACCTGGTGGCCGCCTTCGAGTCCAGCGTCAAGGCGTCGACGGCCAGGCCGCCGGACGCGAAAGGCGCGGACGATGCCTTCGGTACACCCGTGACCACAGACGGGCAAAAGAGGTCACCATGAGCGTCAAAAACGTGCGGGCCGACATCCCTCTGGAGCTTTCCTCTGAACTGGTTGACGTGTTCGCAGAATCCGACCAGGTGCGCATCGAACGGATCGTTTCACGGGGTCACACGTCGCCCCCCGACTTCTGGTACGATCAGGACCGGGCCGAGTGGGTCCTGGTGATCGCCGGACGCGGAAGATTGATTTTCGAACATCGGCCAGAACCAGTGGAACTGGGTCCGGGAGACCACATCCTCATCGCCCCTCATGTGCGCCATCGGGTGGTTTTCACCGATCCGGATCACGACACCATTTGGGTGGCGGTACACTTCAATTAGAAGTTCGTGCGCAAGCGCCATCAAAGGGATTCGAAAATCTGATCCGCTATGAATAGGGCGCCATTTCGTTTTTACGTCATAGAAGGTTCGCGTATGTCAGTGGGACTGGGAAGAGAAAGAAAAGACAGATGATAAAAATGGGTTGTGTGTTTTTTCTCTTGAAATCGTTCAAGACTCAGTGTATTGCGGCCCTATCGATTGACTTCCAATGTTGCCATTTTCAATATGCAATCCCAACCTCAAAAAGGAGAATCGTATGCCGCGCAAAAAGAAAATTGACTACGCATCGCTGATTCAAATGGCTAAAGACAATGTACCGCAAAACGAAATCATGGCCAAGTTCGGTCTGAAAACATCCACCCAGCTTAAAGTCGCCTATGCCAATGCCCTGATGGAGACCGGCCAGGCCCCGCCTTTGACCTCGGGACGCGCTGCCAAGAGCAAGGACCTCGATATGACGATTTCGGTGGGCAAGCGCGGCAGCCTCATCATTCCCAAGGATCTGGTGGAGTACTTCGGCTTCAAGATCGAAGACGCTTTCGAAGTGCGCAAATCCCAGGCGGGTTTATCCTTGAAGCAGATCTGAGTCGCATGGCCGTTTACATCACGAAACGTCAGGGAGGTGCAGGTGATGAATTTCATCATGATTGAAAAACTGGGATCGGTTTCCTTGCGCAATGGCGTGGTCCGCATTCAATGCATCGCCACGGCGGCCGATGGCACCGAGCAGGTCACCGGGGAGCTGGTGATCCCGGCGGTACAGTACGGGCAGGTGGCCGGCGGTCTGCAGGCCGCGGGCAAGCAGCTTCAGGAGCGTATCGAACAGGCGCGCAAGGAGCAGGCCGAACAGACCCCGCAATAGGTGCCGGCGATTGCGTCAAAGGCCTCGCCGCGGCACCTTCAGGACGGGGCGTTGTCTAAAGGACCTTTCATCCCCCCACCATCATCCCGGGACGCCGGCAGGCTTGGACGCTGCCGGCGCCCTGAACATCCGCCACGGGAACGCTGCCCGGCTCAGCGCCGCGGGCGGGTGCCTGCCGTTTTTCACGGTTTTCAGAATTCCGGTGCCAGGCTCGCGGCGGCTTCCAGCCGCCGAAAGACGCGCTGCAGCATCTTCGCGTAGCCGCGCAGCTGTTGGATTTTGCCCTGCGCGGCGATGCCCAGCAGATCCTCCAGTTCCTGGTCGATCTGCGGTTTGAGCAAGGTCAGGGAGGTGACGGCGCCCTGGCGCCCGGTGGCCTGGTAGAGTTTGAAGTCCACATTATGGAGGTAGAGCAGGGCCAGGACGCGCAGCCATGTCTCGGGATGGGGGCACTGGGGGCTCGGATAGGTGAGTCTGGCTTCGACGAAGCGGTCCGGTTTCAAGGTGAAGACCAGGGGGACAGCGCTGTCGCGTCCCAGACCGGCCTGGCGGCTGAAGTGGTCCAGGATTTCCCAGGGGGCTTCAAGAATCCAGAGTGGCTCTGCGGCCTGCCCCTCCGGGAATGCCGGCAAGCGATCTGGGCGAGTGGTCTTATCCATCGGTGCGACCGGAGCGGAATCTTTTTTGGGGCTTGACAATGGTTCCGTATTTGGTACCATCCCCTCGGAATCGGCTGATCCGCCGCATCCTGGGGGATGCGGCTCTCTTACCCGACGAGGAATTTCCATGGCCCTCAAAATTGTGGCATCCGAAAGCAGCGGTCAATTTCGCCTGCGGGTCCCCCGGGCCCTGCACGCCGACCTGGTCCGGGAGGCCAAGTCCCAGGGGGTTTCCCTGAACAGCTATGTCCTCTATCTGCTCAGCACCCGTCACAGCCAGGAGGTCGCCTGGCAGGAGGCCTCCGATTTTTATGCGCGACAGCTGCGCGACACGGTGCGCGAAGTCCACGACATGGTGGTGAGCATGGGGGCGGCGGACGAGCCCGATCCGGGCGGCCTCACCTGGCGCAGCACGGGTGCCACCAGCACCTTCGTGCAGTAAGCAACCGCATTCCAAAGGTCTATGAGGGGCGGTCATGATCCGCAATGTCTGGTCCGTACTCTGCCGGGACATCATCACCGATCAGGAAAGCAATGCGGTCAGCTATATCCGCTGCATCGAGGAAGGCGCGGCGGCCAAGCTACCCGTTCACATCGGGCCGTTGTTTCTCGGCACCCTGTGGGAAAAGACGGACCCGGAACCCCAGTCGGTGACCTTCCGGGTGGTCCTGGTCTCTCCGGACCAGAAGCGCCACGCCATCCTCCAGAGTCGCCCCGTCATCCTGGATCGGCCGCGGCACCGGCTCCAGTTTCGCCTCAGCGCGCTGACGCTGATGGAATTCGGTCCCTACGCCCTGGTGGTGGAGTTCAAACAGGGGGCCAAATGGGAGACGGCCGCCCGACTGCCCATCCTGATCCGCCCGACAGAATAGCAAATCGCCGAGGGGTTGCGCCACTCAAAACTGGGGTATCGAATGGAAAAGGAACTGAAAAAAACCGTGCTGGTGGTCATCATCCTGAGCGTGCTGGTGGTCATGCTGACCCTTTCCATGGCCGCCAACATGATGCTGCTCTACATGTGGGTGATTCCCTCAGAGAGCATCTCCACCATCCGCACGGTGACCTCCGCGGCCCTCACGGCGCTGGTTTTCATGCTGATTTTCGATCTGCTGCGCTCGGCCCTTCTGCGCCGCCTGTCGGTGCATGTGAACGAGAATCTGGGCCAGCAGATCCTCCTGGGTCTGTTCAAGGATCGCGCCGAGATGAAAAAAGGTGAATCCTCCGTGGCCATGGAGGATCTGGCCAAGGTGCGCGGCTTTCTGCATTCCCCCATCGCCACGGCCTTTCTCGATGCGCTCATCGCTCCGCTGGAACTGGCCATCGTGTTCGCCGTCAGTCCGGCCATGGGCGCTCTGGCCCTGGTGGGCATGCTGGTGATCGTGGCCACCAAGTTTTTCGGCCGCAATCCCATCCGGACCCTGCTGCGCAGCGCCAACCAGCGCTTTTCCGTGGCCAACGGTTTTGCCCAGGAGTGTCTCCACAACGCCCAGACGGTGCAGGCCATGGGCATGCGCCCTCAACTGGCCGGCCGCTGGCGCGCCCTGCAGGATGCCATGATCGTGGACCAGTCCAGGGCCAGTGAAAAAGCGGGGATCCACTCCGCCCTGATCAAGTCCCAGACCTGGATCCTGCAGGTACTGCTGATGGGGGTGGGCACCTATCTGATCATCGCCGGCAAGATCGATCCCGGACTGATGCTCGTGGCCGTGATCATCGCCGGCCGGGTGATTCAACCCACCCAGGTGGTGGTGGACGGCTGGGAGCAGTACCAGAACGCCCGGGACGCCTTCGATCGGCTCAGGGCGTTCTGGAAACGCCTGCAGGACGAGAGCCAGGCGCCCAAGCTGGAACTGCCGCGTCCGCAGGGACTGCTCAAGGCCGAATCGCTGATCTACGGCGTAGCCGGCAAGGTGATTCTGAGGGGCATCTCCTTTGATCTCGAACCGGGACAGACCCTGGGAATCATCGGCCCCAGCGGGGCCGGCAAAACCACCCTGGCCAGACTGATCACCGGGGCCATGCGACCGGCCAACGGCGTGTTGCGGCTGGATGGCGCCGACATGCACCAGTGGGATCAGGACAAGCTCGGAGTCCATATCGGATACCTGCCCCAGGAAGTGGAGCTGTTTGCCGGCACCATCGCCGGCAACATTTCGCGCTTTGAGGCGGTCGATTCCACCCGGGTACACCAGGCCGCCGAACGGGCCCAGATCCATGAGGCCGTCATGGCACTGCCCCGCGGGTACGAGACCGTGCTCGAAGAGCGCGGCCAGAATCTTCCGGGGGGGCTGCGCCAGCGCATCGGAATGGCCCGGGCGCTGTTCGGCGATCCTCGCCTGATCATCCTGGACGAACCCGACGCCAGCCTGGACCAGAAAGGCCTGGAAGCCCTGGAGCAGACCCTTCGAACGATCAGAGAGGAAAAAATCTCCCTGGTCCTGGTGACCCACCGCCAGAAACTGCTGATTTTGACCGACAAGCTCTTGATGCTCAAAGACGGACAGGTGGGCCTTTATGGGGCCACCCAGGAAGTGCTGCAAAAGCTGATGCTGCCGCCTCCCAAGGCGCCGGCCCAGGTGGGCTGACGGTCTGACGCCGGCCTTGTGAAACCCTACTTTTATCTTTGTCGTCCCCGAAGTGCTGCAAGGTCAGGCCTCGGACGGTGGAGATGGTCGGAGCCCCATGCGCAAGTACCTGATCCAATTTTTACCCCACCTCGGTTGTGGCTTTTTCTTCAGTCTCTTCATCAACGTGCTGCAACTGGCCTATCTGCTCTACATGCGCCTGCTCTATGACAAGGTCATGATCAGCCGCAGCATGGAAACCCTTCTGTTTCTCACCGCCGGGGTAGTGGGTGCCTATCTGCTGATGGGGGTTCTGGAGGTCATCCGTTCCAAGCTGCTGGTGCGGGTGGGTGTCGAATTCGACCAGGTGGTGGCCAGGCCGGTCTTCGGCCGCATGGTGGACAATTCCGTGGCCGCCGGAGGCCCCATGCACACCCAGGGACTGAAAGATCTCAACAGCATCCGCAATTTTTTCGGCGGCGCCGGGATCTTCGCCTTTTTCGACACCCCCTGGGTGCCCATCTACCTGGCCATCATCTACCTGTTCCACCCCTGGCTGGGCGCGGTGGCCACGGCGGGGGCCGTGGTTCTGGTGCTGTTGGTTCTGTTTCAGGAGATCTTCACCGGTCGCATGCGGGCGGCCTGGGTGCAGTCGTCCATCGCCACGGATCAGTTTCTGTCCTCGACCCTGCGCAACGTTCAGAGCGTCAATGCCATGGGCATGCTGCCCGCCCTGAGCCGCCACTGGAAATCCTACAACCGCGCCGACGTCTACCACGAGGGCCAACTGGCGGCCCGAAGCGGCTTTTTCCAGAGCAGCGCCAAGATGGTGATGATGGCCACCAGTGCCCTGGAGATGGCCGTCGGCGCCTATCTGGTGATCATCCATGACATCACCATCGGCACCATGGTGGCCGCCTCCATGATCATGGGGCGGGCCCTGTCCCCGATCATGATGCTGGGCAATGCCTGGAAAAGCCTCATGGAATCCCGGCTGGCCTACCAGCGGCTTTCGGAACTGATGACCGCGGCGCGTCCCAAGGGGGATCTGGCGCTGGAGGGGCCGCCGGATCTGTTCCGGGTCGAAGGGGTCGGCCATGCCATCAACGGTCAGGCGGTGCTGCAGGAGATCGATTTCGCGCTGAAGCCCGGAGAGGTGCTGGCCGTGGCAGGCCCCAGCGGCGCCGGGAAGTCGACCCTGGCCAGGATCCTGCTCGGGCTCTGGCGGCCGGATGCCGGGCGGGTATGCCTGGGAGACAACGACATTCAGACCTTCGATCCGGATCAGCTGGGCGCCAGGATCGGCTACATTCCCCAGGACGTGGAACTGTTCAGCGGCACCGTGGCCGAGAACATCGCTCGGCTGGGGCCGGCGGATCCCGAGGCTCAGGTGGCGGCGGCCGTGGCGGCCGGGGCCCACCAGATGATTCTTTCCCTGCCGGCGGGCTACGACACGCCCATCGGCCGCGGTGGTATCCTGCTCTCCGGGGGGCAAAAACAGCGCATCGCCCTGGCCCGGGCGATGTACGGAGACCCCTGGCTCGTTGTGATGGACGAGCCCGATTCCCATCTGGATCAGCCTGGCCGGGAAGCCCTGAAGCAGGTGCTGGCCCAGCTCAGGGAAAAAGGGGTGTCGACCATCCTGATCACCCATAACCAGGATATCGCCAAGGCCGCGGACCGGATTCTGTTTCTCGAACAGGGGCGCATCCAGCGGGAGGAGCGCACCGCGGTGGCCGCCTCGCCCGTCAAAATGATCACAGAAGGATAACCCATGACCACGGACACAAAAGCCATTGAAGCCGCTTCCGACGGTGCGCCCCAGGTCGAGCTGCCCACCTCTTCGCGGAACATCATCCTGCTGGGCCTGTTCTTCGTCGCCCTTTTCTTCGGAGGCCTGGGCGGGTGGATCGCCACGGCCAAGATCCAAGGCGCGGTCATCGCCCCCGGGGAAGTCATTGTCGAGAGCTACCGCAAGCTGGTGCAGCATTTGGACGGGGGCATCGTCAAGGAGATCCTGGTGCGTGACGGGGACCGGGTGCAAAAGGGACAGGTCCTGATCCGCCTGGACGGCGAGCGGGTCCAGGCCACCCGGGACCTGTACCGCGGCCAGATGGACGTTCTGCTGGCCCGGGAGGCCCGTCTGATGGCTGAAAAGGAGCGCCGCAACCGCATCCTCTGGCCGCCGGAGCTGGCCGACAGGACCGAGGTGCCGGAGGTGGCCGCTGGCATGAAGACCGAGGCGGATGTCTTCATCTCCCGCCGGGCCGCCAAGGAAAGCCAGCAAACCATCTATCAGTCCCAGATCCAGCAGCTGCGTTCCCAGATCGACGGCCAGCACCAGCAGCTGGCCTTGACCCAGGCCACCATCGCCTCGCTCCAGGATGAGATCACGGCCAAGACCCCTTTGCTGGAGGGGCGTTACCTGGATCGTTCGCACATCATGGAACTGGATCGCGCCCTGAACAGCCACCGGGTGCGCAGCGACGAGCTCAGATCGGCCGTCACCCTGGCCGGCGAACGGATCGAGGAGCTGGAACTGAAGATCAAGGACCTGGAGACGGCCTACGTGGACGAAGCGGCCGGCCGGCTGGCCGAAACCCGGCAATCCATCATGGACCTGCGCGAACGGCTCCGTCCGGCCGAAGACGCCTGCCGGCGGCTGGAGATCGCGGCCCCGGAATCCGGGGTGGTGGTCAACCTGAACGTGCGCACCGAAGGCGGGGTGATCCAGGCCGGCCACCCGCTGATGGAAATCGTGCCCCAAGACAGCGGGTTGATCGTTTCCGCCATGGTGGCGCCGGACAAGATCGACGAGGTCAAGGTGGGCCAGCGGGCCAGCGTTTCCCTCTCGGCCTTTCCCACCCGCTACACCCCCAAGGTCGACGGCACGGTGAGCTACGTGTCCGCCGACCGGGTCGTTCCGCAGAATCAGTATATCCCCCCGCACTACCTGGTGCACGTGGAACTCGATGCGGAGTCTCTCAACGCCGCCATCCAGGACGTGGAGCGGCTCACCCCCGGCATGCCCGCCGAGGTGTATATCCAGACCGAGGCCAAGACGGTCCTCGACTATCTGCTGTCGCCCATCACCGAAAGCATGAACCGCGCCTTGAGGGAGTCGTGACATGAAACCAGAGCACAAGATCCCCTTTCAGTTGATGGCCCTCGTCATGGCGGCCTGGCTTTGGCTGCCCGGGCAGGCCCGGGGGGCTTCGGAGGGCGCCCACGGCCAGCCCCAGGCCCTGACGCTGGACCTCGAAGCCGCGGTGGACCTGGGGCTCAAAAACAATCCGCGGATCCAGGCCATGGCCTTTGCCCTGGAAAGGAGCCACTCGGAGATTAAATCCCTGCGGGGGCGCTTTCTGCCGCGACTGTCGGCCGGATACGGCCAGACCTGGCTGGAGAGCCTCGATGCCCGGGGCCCTTCGGACGATGATTACATCAATCAGATCCAGGAGAACTGGCGGCTCAGCCTGCAGCAGCCCCTCTATGCGGGCGGAACCATTCTCAACACCTATCGCAAGGCCCAGATCCAGCAGGAGTCGGTGCTCCTGGAAAAGGAAAGCGAGGAGCGGCGTCTGATCCGCCGCATCCAGGAAGCCTATCTGCAGCTGCTCAAGGCGCGCGAGGATCGGCGCAGCCTCGAGCAGACCGTGGCGCGCCTGCAGGTGAGCCACGAGGCCGCCGGGGCCTTCGTGGCCCAGCAGATGGCCCCTTATGTCGAGGTCCTGCAGGCCCAGGTGGATCTTGAGGACGCGATGCAGCAGTTGAGCCAGACCAAAAACCTGGAGACCATCCATCAGGTGAGCCTGGACGGTCTGCTGGGGGTTGAGGAAGGCAGCGTCATCTATGCCGGTGCCTTGAGCGACATCGATCCCAGCCGCGATTTCAAGCTGGACGAATGCCAGCAGACGGCCCAGGCCTCGCGCACCGAACTGAAGCTGCTGGAAACCAACATGCAGTTGGCCCGCAAGGAAAAGCAGATCGCCACCGGCCAGGGGCTGCCGCGGGTCACCTTGCAGATGAGCGCCACGGACTACAACCGCGACTACGACGAACCCGGGGCCAACCTCTTTGGGAAATTCGACCGGGACCAGCAGAACCAGTACTGGTCCGCCGGGGTCAGCGTGGAGTGGAATTTTTTCAACGGCGGCGAGTTCTACTACCGGCGCCAGAGCATGGAAAACGAGATCCAGCGCCTCGAGCGCCTCCAGCAGGATACCCGGGCCACCATCCGCACCGAAGTCAACAGCGCCTTTCTGCGGTTGCGCGAGGCCCGCGACCGGGTGGACGCCACCACCACCAGCCTGAAAACCGCCGGTGAAGGCTACCGCATGGAAAAGACGCGTCTGGAGATGCGGGTGGGCACCATCCAGGCCCTGCTCAACGCCCAGGATCGGCTCACCCGGGCCGAGGCCAACCGCAACATGGCCATCCATGACTACCGGCTGGCCCTGGCGGACCTGTACTATGCCATGGGGACGCGCAACGACGCCCTGGACCCCTAGCCCGGGCCTGGACGGGGGCGCCATATTTCCCTTGACCGGAACATGGCGATCGTGTTCAATGCTTGGCCGAAAAAGGACGGAACATACCTGAATAAAATGAAAATACTCACCATCGTGGGGGCCCGGCCCCAGTTTATCAAGGCCGCCATGGTCTCGCGCGCCCTGATGGCCCACAACCGCCGCATGGGCGCGGCGGCCGGTGATCGGACCCCATCCTTCCCATGGCCCGAAGGCGCCTTGCGGGAGGAGATTCTGCACACCGGCCAGCACTATGACCCCAACATGAGCGCCGTCTTCTTTGACCAGTTGGGCATTCCCGCGCCGGCCGCCAACCTGGACATCAACGGTGGATCCCACGGCCAGATGACCGGACGCATGTTGGCGGCCATCGAAGTGCAGATCCAGGAGCGCCGGCCCGACCTGGTCATGGTCTACGGCGATACCAACTCCACCCTGGCCGGGGCCCTGGCCGCCGCCAAGCTCCATGTTCCGGTGGCCCACGTGGAAGCCGGGCTGCGTTCCTTCAACCGGCGCATGCCCGAGGAGATCAACCGCGTCCTGACCGATCATGTGGCCGCCTTGCTTTTTTGCCCGACCCGCACCGCCGTGGACAACCTGGCCCGGGAGGGGATCTGCGATGGGGTTTACCACGTGGGCGATGTCATGTACGACGCGGCGCAATGTTTCGCCGACATGGCTGCGGCCCGGTCCACCATCCTGGAGGACCTCGGCCTGGCCCGGGGCCAGTACCTGCTGAGCACCGTGCACCGGGCTGAAAACACCGACGATCCCCGGCGGCTGGAGAATATCCTGGAGGCCCTGGCACTGCTTTCCCAGCGCTTTACGGTGGTTTTTCCCCTCCATCCCCGAACACGCCGAAAAATCGAAGACGGGGCTCGGGCACGCGGGGCCTCGCCCACGACCCGGGTGAAGCTGATCCCGCCCGTGTCGTTCCTCGACATGGTCCAACTCGAAAAAAACGCCCGCTGCATTCTCACCGATTCGGGCGGGGTGCAAAAGGAGGCCTATTTTCACAGGGTGCCCTGTGTGACCCTGCGTGATGAGACCGAGTGGCGCGAAACCGTCGCCGCCGGATGGAATCAGCTGGCGGGGACCGACGTCCAGGGGATCTGCCGGGCGGTGGACCAGGCCGGCCAGGGGGGCACCATCGTCGATTACGGCGACGGGGCCTGCTCCCACAAGATCGTCCAGATAATGGCCGCCTTCGCGAGGGCCGACGAGGGGTGGAGGACCGCTTCGAAATGATCCGCGGCAAAACCATTTTTATCACCGGCGGGGCCGGCTTCATCGCCAACGCCCTGATGAAGTGCCTGATTGAGGACAATCGGATCGTCGCCTACGACAATTTTCACCGCGACACCCTCAGCGGCAGCGGCTACGCCGGCCATCCGAACCTGACCATCGTCCGGGGCGACGTCCTGGATCCGCCGGCCCTGACCCGCGCCATGGCCGGCGCCGACATCGTGGTCCATGCCGCCGGCATCGCCGGCATCGACACCGTGATCCTCGACCCGGTCAAAACCATGACGGTGAACATGATCGGCACCGCCAACGCTCTGGCGGCCGCCCGGATCAACGGGGTCGGGGATCGATTCATCGATTTTTCAACCTCTGAAATTTTCGGATCCATGGCCTATAAATCCACCGAGGAAAGCGACACGGTGGCCGGGTCGGCCGGAGAGGCGCGATGGGTCTATGCGGTGAGCAAACTGGCGGGGGAACACCTCACCCAGGCCTATCACAAGCAGTATCGGCTGCCCACCGTGACGGTCCGCCCCTTCAATGTCTACGGCCCCGGTCAAACCGGGGAGGGCGCCTTGCACGTCTTCATCAAAAGGGCCCTGAGAAATGAGGACCTTTTCATCAACGGCGACGGCACCCAGATCCGGGCCTGGTGCTATGTGGATGATTTCGTGGACTGCCTGCTCAGATGCATGGAAGACCCCAGGGCCGTCGGCCAGAGTTTCAATATCGGCAACGCCCGGGCCGTCATCACCATTTTGGGCCTGGCGCAGACCGTCTGCCGCGTGCTCCAGTCCGGATCGCGCATCCTTTTCCGGGAAGAGCTCTCGGCCGATGTCGAACTGAGGATTCCCTCGGTGAAAAAGGCCGAGACGGTGCTCGGATTCAAGGCCCGGGTGGATCTGGACGAAGGGATTGCCCGGGCGGCCGAATTCTACCGCCAGCAATTATAGGCAGTTGCCATGATCCGGCTTTCGAAACCCGATATCCGGCCAGAAGACATCGCCCGCGCGGTGGCGGTCCTCGATTCCGGCATGCTGGTCCAGGGACCGCAGGTGGAGGCCTTTGAGCGGGGTCTGGCCGCCTTTGCCGGCCTGCCCCATGCCGTGGCGGTCTCTTCGGGGACCGCGGCCCTGCACCTGGCCTTCAAGGCCCTCGGGATCGGCCCGGGCGATACGGTCATCGTGCCGGCCTTCACGTTCCCGGCCACGGCCAACGCGGTGGAGGTCCTGGGGGCCACGACCGCACTCTGCGAGGTGGATGAGCGCACTTATGTGGCCACCCCGGAAGCCCTGGCGGACACCATCGCGTCGCTTCGCGACCGGCGCCTCAAGGCCGTGGTGGTGGTCCACGAGTTCGGCTTTCCGGCGCGCATCGCGGAAATCGCGTCCCTTTGCCGGCGCCACCGGCTTGGACTCGTGGAAGATGCGGCCTGCGCCCTGGGAACACTGGCCGACGGCAGGCACCCCGGGTTTCACGGCGATGCGGCCTGTTTCTCCTTTCATCCGCGCAAGGCCATCACCACGGGCGAAGGCGGTGCGGTGCTGACCCGGCGCGCGGATATCGCCGAAAAGGTCAAGGCGCTGCGCAACCACGGCATCGTGAACGGTCCGGCGGGCATCGATTTTCATGACGCCGGGTGGAACTACCGCCTGACGGATTTTCAGGCCGCCCTGGCCCTCGGGCAACTGGAACGCTTTCCCGAGGAACTGGCCCGCCGGCGTGAGCTGGCCGCGACCTACCGGTCCAGCCTGGAGCGCGTACCCGGGGTGTCGCTGCCCCGGATGGTCCCCGGGCACTCCCTGCAGAGCTTCATGGTGGTCCTGGAAGAGGCCCTTTCCCGTGACCGCATCATGTCCGCCTTGCGCGACGGCGGGGTACAGACCAACCTGGGCGCCCAGGCTCTCAACTGCCTGGCCTATTACCGGCAGCGCTACGGGTGGAATGCCGACACCTGCCCGGTGGCCACCCGTTTGTACCGCAGCGGTCTGGTTCTGCCCCTGTACGGTTCACTGCCGGCGGGAGAGGTCCGGCGCATCGGCGAATTGCTGCAGCGACTGCTGCCGGCGGCGGGGCAGGGAGGGGTCCCATGAACCGCCCCCGATTCGGCGACACGAACATCGTGGTCCTGGGTGCCGGCGGGACCGGTCTTTTCATGGCCGACTGCATCAGGCAGGCCGAGGGTTTCGCCTTCGCCGGGTTTCTGGATGATGATCCACAAAAGCAGACCGGCGGCTACGAGGATCACGCGGTACTTGGGGGCCTCACCGCGTGGCGGACCTTGCCGGCGTCTTGCCTCTTCATAACCTCCCTTTACAGCCCGAAAAAAATGTATCTTTGGAATGCACGGGTTGAAGAACTCGGTATTCCGGACGGGCGTTGGGCCACCTTTGTCGATCCGCTGACCCGAATCGGATCCGGGGTCCATATCGGCAAAGGCACTTTCGTGGGGCCCGGGACTGTCATCGAGCCGGCCTGCACGATCGGCCGGCGCTGCGCCTTGCTGGGCAGCGTCCATCTGGCCCACCATGTGGTGCTGGAGGACTACGTGGTCTGCGCCAACAGCGTTTCCATCTCGGGAGGCGTGTCCATCGGAAGGGGGAGCTATGTGGGCGCCAATGCCGCCGTGCGCCAATATGTCAGAATCGGTCCCTTTGCCGTCGTGGGCATGGGCGCAGTGGTCCTGGACGCGGTGTCCGGTGCAACGACGGTGGTCGGCAACCCCGCCAGGCCGATGGGCTGAGCCTTGAAAACGCGCACAGAACCGGGTGGACGCCTCGAGACGCCGCGCCCGAAAATCTTTGTCGGGCCCGTTGAAATCGCCGGAGTCGTCGCCGGCCTGTGTGCCGGATTCCGCCGCCTCGACATCCATTCCGAGGCCGTCTTGAAGGGCGCTCATCCCTTCGGTTACCCCACGTCGGAGCGGCAACACCGCCTCATCCGCGCCTGGCGCGAGCTGGGGACCTTGAGCCAGAACACCCCGCGCACCCGGATGTTCAGGAAACTCTGGTTCGCCTTTCTGGAGCGCATGTGCCGCCTGCCGGTCCTGGCCCTGTGCCTCCAGCGCTTCGATGCCTTTATCTTCATTTTCGGCCAGACCATCACCAATACCGGATTGGAATTGCGCCTGCTCAAGGCCCTGAACAAACGGGTGATCTTTCTCTATCTGGGATCGGACGCCCGTCCACCCTACATGGATGGGGCCGCATTTCCGGCCGGCCGGGCGGTGGATCCGGCGAGGCTGCGCCAGGCGGCGCGAAAAATCAAAAGGCGACTGAGGCGTCAGGAGCGCTACGCGGATGTGTGCGTCAATTCTCCGGCCGCCGGCCAGTTTCACGAAAAACGGTTCATCAACTGGTTTTCGCTGGGGTTCCCCAAGTGTCTCGCCCCCCCGGCCCGGCCTATCGGCGATCAAACCTCGCCGCCGCGCGTCCGAATCCTGCACAGTCCCTCCCATCCCGTGGCCAAGGGGACGCCCGTCATCCGGCGGATCCTCCAACGGCTGAGCGCCAAAGGGCATCCCATCGAACTGATCCAGATCCAGGGCCTGCCCAATGCAGCGGTTTTACATGAACTGGCCCAGTGCGACCTGGTGGTGGACCAGCTCTATGCCGACACCCCCATGGCGGGTTTTGCCACCGAAGCGGCCCATTGCGGCAAACCGGCGGTGGTGGGCGGCTATCTGGCCCCCGCGGTGCACGCCTGCCTCCAGGGGGCCGCCCTGCCGCCGAGCCGCTTTGTGCACCCCGACCAGTTCGAGGCCGCCCTCGAGGCCCTGGTGGTCGATGCGACGGCCAGACGCCAACTGGGGCTGCAGGCGCGCGCCTTCGTGCAGACGCACTGGGCCCCGGAAGCCGTGGCCCGGCGTTTTCTGAGCCTGATCGAAAAGGACATCCCCGGCCACTGGTGGGTCGATCCCCGGAGGATCCGCTATGTCCACGGGGTGGGGTGCGCCGAGGCCCACGTGCGCCAACTCGTTTCGGGCCTGGTGCGGCGATTCGGCCCCGGCGCCCTGGAGATCGACGACAAACCCGAATTGCTGGACAGTTTGCTGAAGCTGGCCCAGGGCGACGGAGAGCCGGCATGCTGCTGAAGGCCTTTTTGCGCGACAGCCTGGTCTACGCCGTTCCCGCCGTGGTGAGCCGGGGGCTGGCCTTTTTCCTGGTGCCCCTCTATACCCGGGTGCTGAGTCCGGCCGATTACGGCGCCTTCGACCTGCTCATGGTCTTTGCCGCCATCGTCAACCTCACCGTGGCCCTGGAAGTCTCCCAGGGGCTGGCCCGTTTTTACATGGATACCCCTGAACCGGAACGCCGAATGGTCTATGCCTCGTCGGCCTTCTGGTTCACCGTCCTGTGTTACGCTCTCTTCGGCCTGATGGCCTGGTCCGGATCGTCCTGTCTGGCCCCCTGGATCATGGGCGAGCACGGTCTGCGGGGGGCGTTTCGCGTGGGTGTCCTCTACATTTGTGTAAACGGCATCTTCTACCTCATCCAGAACCAGTTGCGCTGGGAGCTGCGTAGCCGGCGCTACACCCTGGTCAGCCTCCTGGGCACCATCGGCACGGCCGCAGCGGCGGTGGGGCTGGCCTATGGATTGGGCTGGGGACTGGAGGGGTTGCTGTGGGGCATGGTCATCGGCGCGGCCCTGGGCGCCACCTACGGGCTCTGGCATCTGCGGCGCAGTTTCCGCTGGCGCTTCGAGGCCGGATATCTGGGCCGGATGCTGCGCTTCTCCGCTCCATTAGTGCCGTCCGGCATGGCGGTCTTTGTCAGCACCTACATCGACCGGTTGATGATCAACCACTATCTGTCCATCGAAGCGGTGGGCATCTATGGCATCGGGTTTCGCCTGGCCGGCGTCGCCGGGCTGGTGATGGTGGGGTTTCAGGGCGCCTTGACCCCCCTGGTCTACACCTACCATCGGCAGGCGGAGACCCCGGGGGAGATGGCCCGCATTTTTCGCCTCTTTACGGCCTTTGCCCTGATGCTGTTTCTGGCGATCGTCCTGTTTGCGCGTGAGATCCTCGTGCTCTGGACGACCCCCGCCTTTTATGGCGGCGCGGCCGTGGTGGTCTTCCTGGTGCCGGCGATTCTTCTGTCCCAGATGTACATCTTCGCGCCGGGGGTCTTCATTGCCGGCAAGACCCGCCTGGTCCTGTGGATCAATCTGAGCGGAGCCGTCCTCAATACGCTTTTCAACGCCCTGCTGATTCCGCTGCTCGGCATTCGGGGAGCGGCCCTGGCCACGCTCTTGGGATATCTGGCCGTCTTTGGCGGCTACATGACCCTGAGCCAGCGGTTCTACCCGGTCCCCCACGCCTGGGGACGCCTGGTCCCGGCGGCGGCCCTGGCCGGGATGATGGCCGCGGCCGTGCCCTGGGCGGCCCGGGAGGCTCCGCTGCGATGGGCCTTGAGCGGCCTGGCCCTGGTGCTCATGGCCGGCGCCAGTGTGGGCCTGGGACTTGTTCCCCTCAGAGAAATCCGGCAACTGGGGCAGACCCTGCGCGACGGCTGCCAGCGCGCCGGGACTTCTTCGCGAGGGTAACCCAACGATGTGCGGATTGTTCGGAACCTTCACCACCGCGATACCCCCGGATCTGGATCGGCGCCTTCAGCGGGCCTTTGCCCTCCTGCGTCATCGCGGCCCCGACGATGGGGGCATCGAGAAGCAGACCGTGGCCCGTGGTCTTCTGGCCCTCGGCCATGCGCGCCTGTCCATCATCGATTTGTCCCCCGGCGGGCATCAGCCCATGCACAGTGCCGACGGCCGTTACACCATCGTCTACAACGGCGAGATATACAATTACCGGGAGCTGCGAAGGGGGCTGCAATCCCTGGGAGACGTCTTCCGAAGCGATTCCGACACCGAGGTGCTCCTGGCCGCCTGGGACCGGTGGGGGGTGAGCTGCCTGCCCCGCCTGCGGGGCATGTTCGCCTTCGTGGTCTTTGACCGCCGGCGCCTGACCCTCACCTGTGTCCGGGACGCCTTTGGCATCAAACCGCTGTTTTACTGCGCGGACCGTGACGGCTTCCGGTTCGCCTCGGAACTGCCCCCCCTGCTGGCGCTGGGCGCCGGCCGGCCGGCGCTCCACCTCCAGCGCGCCTACGATTATCTGGTCTGGGGCCGCTATGATGACCGGGCGCAAACCCTCTATGCCGGGATTCGACATCTGCAGCCGGGACACTGGCTGCGGTTCCATCTGGATCGCGGCCGGATCGATGAAACGGCACGCTGGTGGCGGCCCGCGATCCACGAACGCCGGGATCTGAGCTTCGCGCAAGCCGCCGAGCAGCTCCGGGAGATGTTTTTGCACAACGTGAAACTGCATCTGCGCAGCGACGTTCCGCTGGGAGCGGCCCTTTCCGGAGGCCTGGATTCCTCCGCCGTGGTCTGCGCCATGCGCCATCTCGAGCCTCGGATGCCCATCCACACCTTCAGTTTCATCGCCCGCGGCACGCCGGTGGACGAGGAAGACTGGATGGATCGGGTCAATCGCCACGTGGGCGCCGTCGCCCACAAGGTGGTGGTGGCTCCCCACGAACTGGCCGAGGACCTGGACGACATGATCCGCACCCAGGGCGAACCTTTCGCCAGTACCAGCATCTATGCCCAGTACCGCGTTTTCCGCCTGGCCCGGGAGAAGGGAATCATCGTCACCCTGGACGGCCAGGGGGCCGACGAACTGCTGGCCGGCTATATCGGCTTTCCCGGCGCCCGGATCCGCAGCCTGCTGGAACATCGGCGGCCCGGGGCCGCGATCGCCTTTGCCCGCCGCTGGCGGCGCTGGCCGGGCCGATCATGGGGGCAGCTGCTGCTGAACGCCGGCGCCCTGCTGACCCCCGACGCCCTGGCCACCCGGGCGCTGACCCTTTCCGGCCGGACGCCGATTCCATCCTGGCTCGATGCCGGCCCCCTGAGGGCCGCCGGCGTCCGGGTCGAGATGGTCCTGCCGCCGCGCCGGCGCGACGGTCACGGCCGGCGTTTGATGGAAAGCCTGCGCTGCGCCCTGGCGGGCCGCGGTCTGAGCGCCCTGTTGCGGCATGCCGACCGCAGCGCCATGCGCTGGTCCATCGAAAGCCGGGTTCCCTTTCTGACCGTCGATATGGCCGAATTCCTCCTGGGCTTGCCCGAGGATTACCTGATATCCACAGAGGGCGAAACCAAGCATGTTTTCCGCGCCGCCATGCGCGGTCTCGTACCGCGGGCCATTCTCGATCGGCGCGACAAAATCGGTTTCCAAACCCCGGAGCACGCCTGGCTGCGGCGTCTGGATCCCGAGATCCGGCACTGGCTCGACGGCATCGAGGCCATGCCCTTTTTGCGCCCCCGGCGCTGCCGGAGCCTGGTGCGGGCGGTCATCGACGGCCGCGAGCCGTTCACTGCCCAGGCGTGGCGCCTGATCAACTTCTGCCGCTGGGTCCAGTTGGCCGATCCGAGCCTATGAAGATCGCCATCCTCGCCTACTATTTCAAACCGGATCAGTCCGTCGGCGCCATGCGGCCGGAAAACTGGGCCAGATGGCTCGGCGCCGACCACCAGGTCACGGTGGTCTGCCCGAAGCGGCCCGCGGCCGCGGCGGACCCGGCCGACCGCTTCCGGATCCGTTTCCAGCCCAGCATTGCCGTGCGGCTCCTGGAATGGGCCAACGGATTGAGAAAGCGCCGGCGCCATCGCCGGCGGGTTTCTCCGACCGTTGCGCCGCGGCCGCGCGCCGGCACGCCAAGCGGTGCGCTGATCTACCGCATGCCGTGCCTTCACGATCTGTGGCTCATTCCCTGCTACCGCGCCCTGTGCCGGCTGCGGCCGGATCTGATCATTTCAACCCACAATCCCTACATCAATCACGTGGCCGCCTGGATTTATCGCCGGCATCATCCGGGCACCAGAATCTGGCTGGATTATCGCGATTTGTGGACCGGCAACCACACCACCCGGGGACTTCCCCTGGTTCGGGCCCTGGAAACCTGGATGGAACGCCGGATCCTGCGCTCCGCCGCCATGGTGACCACTGTAAGCCGTCACCTCTGCCAGTCCCTGGCCCGCGAGGGGGCCCCCAGGGTGCACCTGGTCTACAATTCACCCCTTGTGGCACCGCCGATGGCCGGGCGCGGGCGGTCCGGCCCGCCTTCCAGACCGCTGGTGATCTGTTACACGGGCACCATTCACCCCGGATGGCGCAACCCGGCGCCGCTGTTCGAACTGCTGCGCGATCTTCGCCGCCGCAAGGCCATCGGGGCGCGTGATGTCCGCCTCACCGTGGCCTCCCGCCACCCCGGGAATCTGCTGTCCCTTGCCGAGGCCTATGAGGTGCGCGACTGGATCGATTACCGGGGCCCGGTGAGCCGTGAGGCGGCCATCGCCATGCAACACGGGGCCCACGTGCTTTTGCTGCTCGAGTCCGGTGCGCCCGAAGCCCGGGGCGTGCTCACCGGCAAGGTGTTCGAGTACCTGGCCACCGACAAGCCGATCCTGCTGGTGGGGCCGCGGGCCGATGCGGAACTTTACCAGCTCTTGCAACGCCACGAGCGCCTGCTGGACCTGGATCGGCTGGCGCGGATCCTTGCGGATCCGACGCTGGAGCTGCCCAAACAGCGGCCGGTGGATTATGCGGCCGCTTCGCGGGAAAGCCTGCGGCGAATCTTGAAGGACCCCGCGCTTGCGGGCCTGGAGGACTGCTGATGTGCGGCATCGTGGGCATCCTGGATCCTGGCGGCGGCGCGCAGCCGCATCTATCCATCTGCACCCGGATGGTTGATTCCCTGACCCATCGCGGACCGGACGACTGCGGTCTGTGGCACGACGAGGCCCGGGGGATGATCCTCGGTCATCGGCGCCTTTCCATTCTGGATCTTTCCGCCGCCGGCCGCCAACCCATGGTGTCGGCCTGCGGCAGGTTCGTCATCGTTCTCAACGGGGAAATCTACAACCATTTGGAATTGCGCAAGGCGACAGGTCGGGGATCGTGGCGGGGCCATTCGGACACGGAAAGCTTCCTGGCGGGCGTAGCGGCCTGGGGTCTGGCGGAGACCCTGGGCCGCAGTGTGGGGATGTTCGCCCTGGCCCTGTGGGATTGCCGGGCCGGAGCCCTTTACCTGGCACGGGACCGTATGGGGGAAAAACCCCTCTACTACGGCTGGCAGGGGGGGGTTTTCCTCTTCGGATCAGAGCTCAAGGCGCTGCGGTGCCATCCGCTCTTCGAGGGCCGCATTGATCGTCACGTGCTGGCCCTGTATCTGCGGCACAACTGCGTTCCGGCGCCCTACACCATCTACCAGGGGATTCGAAAACTGCCACCCGGCACGTTTCTGCGGGTCCGTGACCGGGGGGCGGATCCGGGGCCTGAACCCTACTGGTCCCTCATCGAAACCGCCCGGCAAGGCATCGCAACACCCTTCACGGGCTCGGAGGCCGAGGCCGAGGCCCTTCTGGACCGCTGCCTTCGCCGGGCCGTGGCCGGGCAGATGGTCTCCGACGTGCCCCTGGGGGCCTTCCTGTCCGGCGGGATCGATTCGTCGACCATCGTGGCCCTCATGCAGGCCCAGTCGTCGCGGCCGGTCAAGACTTTTTCCGTCAAACTGGTCGAGGCCGCCTATGACGAGTCGCATCAGGCCCGGGCCGTGGCCCGGCATCTGGGCACCGATCACACCGAACTGTGCGTCACCGCGCGGCAGGCTCTGGAAGTGGTTCCGAGCCTGCCGCAGATCTATGACGAGCCGTTCGCGGATTCATCTCAGATCCCCACCTTTCTGGTGGCCCGGCTGGCGCGCCAGGCGGTCACCGTCAGTCTCTCCGGAGACGGGGGGGACGAGCTTTTCGGCGGCTACAACCGCCACGCCTGGGCCGGGGCACTGTGGCGCCGGTTCCGGTGCATCCGGCCCTCCGGCCGCCGCTGGATGGCCCGCGCCCTTCTGCGCTGGCCGCCGTCGCGCTGGGACGCCCTCTTTGCGCTTTTGGGCGGAGTTCTGCCGCCCCGCTGGCGCCATCGCACGCCCGGTGACAAACTGCACAAACTGGCCCGGGTGCTGCCGGCGGCGACCCCCCGCGATGTCTATTTGTCCCTCGTCTCGCACTGGCAAGATCCGGCCTCGCTGGTGCCCGGCGCCCTGGAGCCGGCCACCCGGCTGGCCGGGCGGGATCGCCTGGACTTTTTGGGATCCTTTGAGAACGCCATGATGTACCTCGATCAAAGCGGCTATCTGCCCGATGACATTTTGGTCAAGGTGGACCGGGCGGCCATGGCGGTTTCCCTGGAAACCCGAGTGCCTTTCCTGGATCATCGGGTGGTGGCGCTGGCCTGGTCTTTTCCCCTGGGGCTGAAGGTGCGCGACGGTGTGGGCAAGTGGATCCTGCGCCGCGTCCTGAATCGCTACGTGCCGCGACACCTCGTGGAGCGGCCCAAGATGGGGTTCGCGATCCCCATCGACGCCTGGTTGCGCGGGCCGCTCAGGGATTGGGCCGAAAGCCTTCTGGCGCAAGGCCGCCTGACCCGTGAAGGGTATTTCGACCCGGCTCCGGTCCGCCTGAAATGGGCCGAGCACCTGTCCGGCCGCCGCAACTGGGCCCAAGAGCTGTGGGACGTGCTGATGTTTCAGGCCTGGCGGGAGGGCAACCCATGAGTGCCAGGCTGCTCTACTGCGTCACCGAAGACTGGTATTTCTGTTCCCACCGCCTGGCCTTGGCCCAGGCGGCCCGGGCGGCCGGATTCGAGGTGGGCGTCGTCACCCGGGTGCGCCGTCACGGGGATCTGATCCGTTCCGCCGGGATCCGTCTGATCCCTTTTGAAATGTCGCGGCGGGCCCTCAATCCGCTGACCCAGGCCGGGGCGGTGGGCCGCCTGGCCGCCATCTACCGGCGCATGCGGCCCGACATCGTTCACCATGTGGCCATGAAACCGGTCCTCTACGGCGCCCTGGCGGCCCGCCTGGCCGGCGTCCCCCATGTGGTCAGCGCCCTGGCCGGCATGGGCTGGCTCTTTACGGGATCGAGCCGAAAGGCGCTCCTGCTGCGGCCCGTGGTCAGCGCCGGGCTCGCGCGGCTCCTGGCCCGGGGGCGGATTATCGTTCAGAACCCCGAAGATGCCGCCCTGCTGCAGGGCTTGGGGGTCAGCCGCAGCCGCATGGCCCTCATCCGGGGAGCGGGCGTGGATACCGCGGTCTTCCGCCCCCATCCCGAACCTCCGGGGACGCCCGTCGTTCTGCTGCATGCCCGCATGCTGCGCGACAAGGGGGTGGTCGAATTCGTCGAAGCCGCCCGGCTGCTCCAGGCCCGTGGGCTCGCGGCGCGCTTCGTCCTGGCCGGCAACCCGGATCCGGGCAATCCCGCGAGCATCGAACAGCGGACCCTGGAGGCCTGGCATCGCAGCGGGGTGGTACAGTGGTGGGGACACCGGGAGGACGTGGACCGCGTCCTGCGGCAGGTGCATCTGGTGTGCCTGCCCTCCTACCGAGAAGGCCTTCCCAAGTCCCTGTTGGAAGCCGCCGCCGCGGGCCGCCCCATCGTGACCACCGACGTTCCGGGGTGCCGCGAGGTGGTCCGCCACGGCGACAACGGGCTGCTGGTTCCGGCCGGGCAGGTGGCCCCACTGGCCGCCGCCATCCAGGCCCTGGTGGAAAACGCCGATCTGCGCCGGCGCATGGGACAACGCGGCAGAGAACGGGTGGAAATGGAATTTGCACTGGATCAGGTGGTTGCGGAGACGCTTCGGTTGTACCGCACAGAGCTGGGTTCACGGGCTCCGGCAAAGAGATAAAAAGATACCGATGTGTCTCTTCAATGATTGTTCAACCTCGGACAAGGCACCGACGGAATTTTCGGATGGCGGCTTTCCCGGCTGCGTTCTTGACAGCGGTACTATCTGATTACATGATTGTATCCAATCGGTTGATATCGCCGTGGATCTTACTGTTGGCGAGCCTCGTTCTGGGGGTTGCCGGGGCCTGGGCGGTTTCCCGCTGGGGGAGGGTCTTGGGATGGATCGACCTGCCCACCGAGCGCAGTTCCCATCACCGGGCCACCCCCAAGGGAGGCGGCATCGGCATTGCGGCCGCCGTCTGCCTCAGCGCCGTTTGGGCCGGAATGCCTTTCCAGTTCTGGGCGCCGCTGGCGGGCGTCTCGCTGCTGGGCCTGACTGCCGACCGCTTCGAGGTGCCACCCGCACCCCGCCTTGCAATCGGGTTCGTTCTGGCTGGCATCCTCCTGCCGGTTCTGGAACTGCCCTGGCCTGGGAGCGCCTTTCTGGTTTTGGCCGTGCCCCTGGCCGTGTTCATTGTGGGCACGGCCAATTTCTTCAACTTCATGGACGGGATCAACGGGATCGCCGGCCTGACCGGTGTGGTGGGCTTCGGGCTGCTGGCCCTGAGCATCGGTTCGCAAGGCGGTGATTCCCGTTATGTTTGCCTGGCACTCGGCACGGCCGCGGCCTGTTTGGGGTTTCTGCCCTTCAACCTGCCCGCGGCCCGGGTCTTCATGGGCGACGCCGGCAGCCTGCTGCTTGGCTTTCTCTTCGCGGTCCTGGCCCTGGCCGGCGCCCGCAGCGTCCTGCAGTTCATCGTGCATGCGGCCTTTCTGCTCCCTTTTTACCTCGACGAACTTTTCACCATGGTCCTGCGCATCCGCGACGGCGAAGCCCTGACCCGACCCCACCGGCGCCACCTCTATCAACTGCTGGCCAACGAGATGGGCATGGCCCACTGGCGGATATCTCTGGGGTACGCGGCAGCCCAACTGATTGTCGGTCTCATCGCACTGCGGCTGATGGCCGCTGGACCGGCGGCCGTGCTGGCATTTTTGGCCGCGGCGGGCATCGGGTTCGGGGGATGCGCGGCGCGGGTGCGGCGCAGGGTCGGTTCCCGTGGCTGAGCAGTTATCCTTGTCTACAGGGACGCTTTCTCATCAATTGTCACCATTAACAGGGATCACGATACCTCGATGAACCGCAACCTCGTTCTCATCGCGGCCGGGGACCTGCTGCTGCTGGCCGCATCCCTTTACGGCGCCTACCTGGTGCGCTTCGATTTTTCCGTGCCGATGCCTTTCATGCACCTCTTCTGGCGCAGCCTGCCCCTGGCCCTGGGCATCAAGATCGTGGTGTTCTATTTTTTCGACCTCTACCGCGGGATGTGGCGCTACACCGGCGTGACCGACCTGGTCAACGTGATCAAGGCCGCGGCGGTGAGCTCGCTGCTCTTCATTGCGGCCGTATCCTTTCTCGAGCGGTTGGTGGGCTACTCGCGCTCGATCTTTCTCATCGACGCCTGCTTTACGGTCCTGCTGATCGGTGGGCTGCGACTGGCGATTCGGGTCTACTTCGAGGCCGGCGCCGACGGGAATTTCTGGGTTGCCCTGCGCCGCCTGCTGCCGGCCGTCTGGCGCGGCCCGCAGAGCGTTCAGCGGCGCTTGCTGATCGTCGGGGCGGGGGACTGCGCCGAAAAAATCTATCGCGAAATCCACGACAACCGTCAACTTTCCTACGAAGTGGTCGGATTTCTGGACGACAGCCCGGGCAAGATCGGCAAAAAGATCCACGGCGTTCGGGTGCTCGGCGCCGTCACCGAAATCGAACGGGTCGCCGCCCTGGCCAGGGCCGAAGAGATTCTCATCGCCATCCCCACGGCCACGGCCGGGCAGATGCGCCGCATCGTCGAGTGCTGCAAGGCCACCGGACTCAAATTCCGCACCGTCCCGGGGATGGGAGAGCTGATCGATGGACGGGTGACCTTTTCAGCCATCCGCGAAGTGTCCTACCGCGATCTGCTCGGCCGGGAGGTGGTCCACCTGGATACCGTGAAAATCGGGGCCTATCTTGCCGGCCGCAGCGTCCTGGTGACCGGCGCCGGGGGCTCCATCGGCTCCGAGTTGTGCCGCCAGATCTGCCGTTTCGCCCCACAGCGGCTGGTGCTTTTCGAAAGAGCGGAAAGCCCCCTCTACGAGATCGAGCTGGAACTGCGGGAAAATTTTCCCGCCGTGGAGATCGTTCCGATGCTGGCCGACATCCAGAACCGCGATGAGGTGGACCGCGCCTTTGCGCGCCACCAGCCTTCGGTGATATTTCACGCGGCGGCCTACAAGCATGTCCCCATGCTCGAACTGCAGCCCTGGAAGGCGATTCTGAACAATGTGGGTGGCACTCTTTGCCTGGTGGAGGCGGCCTGCGCCTTTCGCATCGAACGGCTGGTCTTCGTCTCCACCGACAAGGCGGTGCGTTCCACCAACGTCATGGGCGCTTCCAAACGCCTGGCGGAAATGATCGTCCAGAATCGGGCCGCGCGGGCTGAGGGCCCCACGCGCTTCATGACGGTGCGCTTTGGCAACGTGGTCAACTCGGTGGGCAGCGTGGTGCCGCGCTTTCGGCGTCAGATCGAGCGGGGCGGACCGGTGACGGTGACCCATCCGGAGGTGACCCGCTATTTCATGACCATCCCCGAGGCCTGCCAACTCATCCTGCAGGCCGGCGCGTTGCCCAGCGGCCAGGGCGGTGAGATCTACATTCTCGACATGGGAACCCCGGTGCGCATCGACGATATGGCCCGGGACCTGATCCGCCTCTACGGTTTCACGCCGGACCGGGACATTCCCATTGCTTATATCGGGCTGCGGCCCGGCGAAAAACTCTTCGAGGAGCTGATCACCGAAGGGGAGGGGATCCTGCCCACCGCCCACGAGAAAATTCTGGTGCTCAAACCCAGGGGGGTCGACTCGGGGCTGCTCCAACAGGCCGTCGTTGATCTGACCCGGCTGGCGCAACGCCAGGATGCCGAAGCCGTCAAGGAGCGGCTCGGCCAGATCGTCAGAGACTATCAGCCCTGGCACCCCCCGGCGTCATGATCCCGGGCACCGGTTCCGTGCGGCTTTGCGCGCTTGACCCCCCGGGCAGGGGATGTTATGGCGTACGGCCCGGAAGTCTCCGGCAAGGACCGACACCCCAGCGAGCGCTTTGATGAACCACCATGACGGCGAAAATCTGCAAGCCTATCTCAAGGCCCTGATGGACATCAGCAGCGCGGTGGCCAGCGATCTGTACATCGAGGACATTCTCAAGCTGATCGTCATGGTCACCGCCCGGGTCACCGGGGTGGAGATCTGCTCCCTGTGGCTGCGGGAAGACCATCCCCCCCCGCCCCGGCTGCGTCTCAAGGCTTCCCAGGCCATTGATCCGGCCTATTTCAAAGACCGCAGCCTCGCACTGGACGAAGGGGTGGTGGGATACGTGGCCAGCCACGGCCAGCCCCTGGTGGTGGACGAGGTGCTCAGCGAGCCGCGCTTCAAGGAAAAGGAAATGGCCCGGCGACTGGGCCTGGTGTCGATGCTGGGAGTGCCGCTGCAGGTCCGGGAAGGCCAGATTATCGGCGTGCTCAACTGCTTCACGGCCCAGGCGCATTCCTTCTCGGACACCGAGATCCATCTGATCCGCACCGTGGCCAATCAGGCCGCGGCCGCCATCCTCAACACCGAACTCAAGCTCAAGGCCCAGCTCATCAAGGAGGAGCTGGAAATCCGCAAACGGGTCGAGCGGGCCAAGGAAATCCTGATGCGGCGGCGTGCCATGTCCGGCCCGGAGGCTTTCCGCTGGATCCAGAAACGCAGCATGGACAGCCGAAAATCCATGCGGGAAGTGGCCGAAGCCATTCTGCTCAGCGAAGATCTCGGATACTATTCCAGCATTCCCCACGCCCTGGAGCCTTAGCAGTCTGAGTGAATTTGCCGCTGCGGTTTCAGCGGCGCTTGACATCCGATCTAAGTCCTGCTAAATCCCCTGCCTGTAAATTTAGTCGGATCGATACAATGACGTGCCGATCCGTTTTCCCGGTCGATCGTGACAAAGGCGTCCGATTCTATGCCGTGCGGGCATGGATAGACGCCTTTTTACTTTTTTCAACTGGACTCAAAAAAGGAGGTTGGGCATGACCGAGTTGCGAAAGCGCATTGAAGAAGGCACCGGCGGCGGCGACAGTTGCCATCCGAGCTTTCCGGTTTCAGACGGGATTCTCGAACGCATCGCGTTCCGCGATCCGCACGAAAAAGAATTCCACCAGGCGGTCAAGGAGGTGGTTACCTCGATCAAACCGGTTTTGGACCGCAATCCGGAATATCGCAAAATGGCGATTTTGGAGCGCATCACGGAACCCGAACGGGTCATCCTGTTTCGTGTCCCGTGGATGGACGATCAGGGCAATGTGCAGGTCAACCGCGGTTTCCGCATCCAGATGAACAGCGCCATCGGGCCCTACAAGGGCGGACTGCGCTTTCACCCTTCGGTCAATCTGAGTATCCTCAAGTTTCTGGCCTTTGAACAGGTCTTCAAGAACGCCCTGACCACCCTGTCCATGGGCGGGGGAAAAGGGGGATCGGATTTTAACCCCAAAGGCAAGTCGGACAACGAGGTGATGCGTTTTTGCCAATCCTTCATGCTCGAGCTGTTTCGTCATGTCGGTCCGAACACCGACGTGCCGGCCGGCGATATCGGCGTCGGAGCCCGGGAAATTGGCTACCTTTTCGGCATGTACAAGAAGCTGGCCAACGAATTCAGTGGCGTGCTGACCGGAAAAAGCCTGGCCTGGGGCGGCAGCCTGATCCGGCCCGAGGCCACCGGCTACGGCTGCGTCTATTTTGCCGCGGAGATGCTCAATGCACGCAACACGACCCTGGAAGGCAAGACCTGCCTGGTTTCCGGGGCAGGCAACGTGGCCCAGTATACCGTGGAAAAAATCATCGAACTGGGCGGCAAGGCAGTGACGCTGTCGGATGCTTCGGGCTACATTTACGACGAGGAGGGGATCGACCGCAACAAGCTCGATTTTGTCAAGCGCCTGAAAAACGTGCGGCGCGGTCGGATCCGCCAGTACCTGGAAAACTACCCCCGGGCGGTCTACACCGAGGTGGATTGCAACCGCGACTGCAATCCGCTCTGGAACCACAAGGCCGACTGCGCCTTTCCCTGCGCCACCCAGAACGAAATCAACGGCAAGGACGCCCAGCACCTGGTGGACAATGGGGTCTTTCTGGTGGCCGAGGGGGCCAACATGCCCAGCACGCCGGAGGCCATTGAGATCTTTCTCGACCGCAACGTCCTCTATGGTCCCGGAAAGGCGGCCAACGCCGGTGGGGTGGCCGTCTCGGGGCTCGAGATGGCCCAGAACGGCATGCGTCTGAGCTGGTCCCGCGAGGAGGTGCACAACCGACTCAAGAGCACCATGCGCTCCATCCATCAGACCTGCCTGGATGCGGCCGCCGAGTACGGGGTGCCGGGCAACTACATGGCCGGAGCCAACATCGCCGGATTCGTCAAGGTGGTCAATGCCATGTTGGACCAGGGATTGGTGTGATCCATCCGCAGGGCTGGAGCCATCCGGTCCGGTCTTGAAACAAGTCGTAAAGGCCGCCGCACCCGAGGGTGCGGCGGCCTTTTTTCTGTTCAGATGAAGTCTGACCGGCACTGATGCCAGAATCGGTGGCAAGGAAATACTTTTAAAAAAGGAATAATTCCCAATAAATGCATTTTTCCCCGCATTCTTGTGACAACCGTGCGATTATGCACAACTTTGAAACCAAGGCACTGATATCACGTGAAAGCCTTGCTATGCAAAATCACACAGACCTTTCTCAGGATGCATTTCTCGCGGTTTGCGCTTGTCATCTAATCTCAAAACCGCTTTTGTTTGGTTTTTGAAGAAAAACTTCTTTTCACCGGCGCCCTTTTTTTAAACCGCAGGATCATCTCAAAATACAAGCTATTAGCTCCTTGCCAAACCTTGATTCGTTTAAAAAAGCACCTTCAGTAACAAATGGCCTTCCATGCGCTGCCGATAGGCTGATCAGATTATCCATAATCATTATTTTCGCAAATTATGAAATGACCTTTATTGATGCCTCCGCATTGAAAAAAAACTTTTTTCCGGGAATAGATTTTGCAATTTTATCCCTCAAAAATAAACCGTCATACAGTGATGCCATCGCATAAATGATTATCAAAAAGAGGAGCGTTGAATGAGACTAGATCTTGAAGAAAAAGTCATTGTCATAACAGGAGGCACCGCCGGCATCGGCAAGGCATGCGTCGATGCGTTTTTAGCCGAAGGGTGCCAGGTGGCCATTTGTGCCCGATCCGCAGAAAGGTTGGAAAATTTCCGCAATGCCTATGCGGGGCAACCTGTCTTGGCCATTCAGGCGGATGTCTCCCGGGCTGCGGATATGGAGCACCTTGCCACCCAAACGGCTTCCTATTTCGGCGGGATTGACGTGTGGGTCAATAATGCCGGCATATATCCGAAGGGTTATCTGGCAGAAATGCCTCTGGAAGAATGGCAGCAAACGTTTGACATCAACGTCAATGGTGTGCTTTACGGCGCCCGCGCAGCCATTCCCCATCTTAAAAATAGAGGCAAAGGCGTCATTATCAATGCAGCTTCGTTCGCCACCCTGATGCCCACTGCAGGCCGCGGGGCCTACGGGATCACCAAGGCCGCCGTCGGCCACATGACAAAGGTTTTAGGTGCGGAACTGGCTCCGGACAATATTCGGGTCGTATCCTATATGCCGGGATTCGTTGCCACCGAACTGACCGCTCCCGTCATCACCGAATACGAAGGAAATCAGATCAAGCGTCAATTGGCACAAAACCGTTACGGGCGAGTTGAAGAAATCGCCCCCGTGGTGGTCTTCCTGGCTTCAGACGCGGCAAGTTTCATCACTGGAAGCGGAATCGAAGCCAGTGGGGGAAAATATTGCGTTCAAAATCCCTATGTAGCCTGGGAACGATAACCCTCTCTGGGCATTCGCCGGGGAGCCAGCTCACCCTTCATGGGAGACCCAACCGTTCAAGGAGAAATTATGTTACACGCTCTTTCGCGCTTCTTTACCATAATGGTCCGTCGCTACCTTCCCGATGCGTATCTTTTTGCCGTATTGTTGACTTTTGTGACTTTTTTGGCTGCCGTGATATTCACTCCAAAATCGGTTATTGAACTGATAAATGCCTGGGGTAAAGGCATCTCCAGCCTGCTGATGTTCACCATTCAGTCGGCCTTGATTTACATCACCGGCCACGCCCTGGCCAGCACCGACACGGTTCGCAGGAAGCTGGATCTGATGGCCAGGTTGCCGCGTACACCCTTGCAAGCTGCACTGGTGGCCTTTTTTGTCACCGCCCTGGGCAGTTTATTCAACTGGGGTTTTGGTCTTGTCGTAGGGGGACTGACCGCCCGTGAAATGGCCCGCCGCCTGCCCAACATCGATTACGGCTTCACCGTTGCCGCCGGCTATTCGGGTTTCGTGGTCTGGCACGGCGGTTTTTCCAGTGCCATCGGGGCAGACCTGGCGACTCAGGGCGGCATCCTGTCCAAGGCGGTTACCGCCAGGGGACTTCCAGACCTTGTGATTCCCTTTTCGGACACTATCCTGTCGGCCTATAACCTCACCATCACCTGCGCTCTGCTCATCAGTATTCCTGTCCTGCTCAAATTCATCGCTCCCCGTGAAAATGAAATCGTCCCTGTGGATCCGAACTTGTTCGCCGGAGAGGGTGAGCTTAAGATCCCGGAAAAGGAGGATACGATTGCCTCCAAAGTCGAACACAGCCGTGTGGTGACTTTGCTCTTCAGCGCTTTGGGATTCACTTACCTGGGCTACCATTTCTACACCCGAGGCCTCGATATCAACCTGAACATCCTGTTTATCATTTTCATGTGGCTTGGTCTGTTCCTTCACCGCACGCCGATCCGCTACGTGGCGGCCCTGAGAGAAGCCACCGGCGGGGCAAGCGGGATCATCACCCAGTTTCCCCTTTACGGCGGCATCCAGGGGATCATGATCTCCTCGGGTCTTGCCGCGATGATATCCAACTGGTTTGTCTCCGTGGCGACCGCCAAGACCTTCCCGTTGCTGACCTTTCTATCGGCCGGACTGGTAAATATGTTCGTTCCTTCCGGTGGCGGCCAGTGGATCGTCCAGGCGCCCATCACCATTCCGGCCGCGATCGATCTCGGGGCCAATCCCGGGCTGGTCGGTATGGCGGTGGCCTATGGCGACCAATGGACGAACATGATTCAACCCTTCTGGGCCCTGCCCATGCTCGCCATTGCCAAACTCAGTGTTCGCGACATCATGGGCCCGTGCATCATGACCCTTTTCCTGAGCGGCGCGATCATGGCGGCCGGCCTTTATATTTTTGCATGAAGAAGTAAAACCGCATTGGGTTCAGTGTAAACACTCCCAGGCTGCTTTTCCTTCCGGAAGCAGCCTGGTGTGTTTTCGAGGCTTTTGAATTGAAGCGGGCAGTTTGATCAGTTTTTAAAATTTTACGCCTTGTTTTTCCAACTGCTTCACTTTGCGAAAAATGGTGCTGCGGTCGACCCTCAATTGCTTGGCGACTTCTGTGATCGTGCCGTATCGCTGCATCGCGGCGACAAGGACCGTAGATTCAAGATGTTTCATCACTTCCTTGAAAGTCTTGCCTTCAAAGTTCAAAGCCAATTCGGTCGAAGCGTTCTGTTGTCGTGAAGATTTGCCGCAGACCCCTGAAATGGGAATATCTTGGGGCTCGATGACGCCTTTTTTGCAGGTCACCGCCAACCCTTGGACCATGTTTTCCAGTTCACGAACATTTCCCGGCCATTTGTAAGCGCGCAGCAATTGTTCGGCCTCCTCGGAAAAAGTCAGCCGTCGATGATACTTGTCACTGTAAAAGTCGAGGAACATGCGGGCCAGAGGTAAGATATCCGCCTGCCTGTCACGCAGGGGAGGGATTGAAATTACAGCCACTTTCAGACGGTAGTAGAGATCGCTGCGAAACTGTCCCGTGTTTACGGCATCCTCAAGATTTTTGTTGGTTGCCGCAACAATACGCACATCCACCTGTTTGGCCGTAGTCGAACCGACGCGTACGATTTCCCGGTCTTGTAAAAACCGCAGCAGGCAGGTCTGCACATGGATGGGCAATTCGCCGATTTCATCCAAAAACAGGGTCCCCTCGGAAGCGGCCTCGATTAGACCGATCTTGCCGTTTTTGTTGCCGCCCGAGAAGGTTCCCGCCGCGTAGCCGAAAAGTTCGGTTTCGATCAGTTTGTCCGGTATGCTGCCGCAATCGACCTTGATGAACGTCTTGTCTTTACGCTGACTAAGTTCGTGGAGCCGCCTTGCGATGACGTCCTTGCCCACTCCCGTCTCTCCAAGCAGCAGGACGCTTGCATCTGTTTCGGCAATGCCGTTGACTTCGCGATACATTTTTTGCATTGCCGCGCTGGAAAAGATTTTGGGCGTTTTTTTGAATAACTCCTGGGTTCCACGAGTGCTGCTGAGGTGCTGAAAGGTTTCCAGCAGCTCTTTCTGAAGCAGAAGCTGTTCTCGCAGTTGCGACAGTGTCGTCACATCTCGAATGAAAGTGATGCACAAGGCGACATTGCCCTGCTGGTCAAAAACCGGGTTGCCCTCCAGAATGACCTTGCGGCCATTGGAAACGGTTTGGACCAGGGTCGCCGGTTGCTTCGTCGCCACGACCTCCGGGTTGAGAACGACATCCAGAACACCGCGCCGGACAAACTCCATGGCGGGTCTTCCGATAAGCTTTTCACGACTGATTCCAGTCAGTTCAGAATGCCTTTGGTTCAGGTGAAGGATGGTTCCCTGCGCGTCGGTGATGCAGATCCCCTCTTTGAAGGCATCCCAGATCTGGTCAAGATAATCTTGCAGCATGATAGTATCCGCTGGCTTGTTGCGGTCTCAGGTATGTGGCCCCAGAAGGCTTCCGTGATGTTCACTTTGGCGCATTGGCCTCCAAAATGCAAGAAATTCAGAGAGACTCCTTGATTTGACGGTCCAGGTCAAAAAGCAAAAAGCCTCTGACATGCATACGATCATGTCGGAGGCCTGAAGATCGGCAAGATGGAAAAAGGAATCAAGGATCGAGGATTTTCAGTCTCTCCCGCAGACGTTTCATAAACCCCTCATCGGCCTCAATGCCTTCGAGGGGATAGTCTCGTCCCAGATAGGCATATTTGGGCTGGCCCATGCGATGGTAGGTCAGCGGCTCGAAGCAAACGTTGGTTCGCTGTGGAAGCATTTTGCGGATGTTTAAAATTTCTCCGTTCGTATCGTTGAAGCCGGGGACCACGGGTGTACGGATCAAGACCGGCAGGAGAGGAAAATGTGTCCAGACATGCTCGATGTTGCGCAGGATCAGCTCATTGCCTACTCCCACAAGGCGCTTGTGTTTTTCGCTGTCCAAGCTCTTGATGTCAAAGATCAGTGCATCCAAGTGCCGGCATGCTCGGTCGAGCAGCGCCGTGGGGCAGTGTCCGCAGGTTTCAATGGTGGTATGGATCCGCCTGCGCCGGGCCTCCCGCAGCAGTGCCAGCGCAAAATCCGGCTGGGCAAGCGGTTCGCCTCCGGAAAGGGTCATGCCCCCGTCCGAGCGGTTGTAAAACACATCGTCCCTTTCCACCTGGTTGAGAATGTCGCCGACGCTCATCACCTGGCCGTAGACAGACTGGGCGCCGGTTGGACAGACGGAAACGCACAAGCCGCACCGGGTGCATCGACTCCTGTCGAAAACAATCCCTCCCTCGATCACCCGCAGTGCTGCGTTGGGGCAAGCCTCTAGGCATCGACCGCAGACCTGAGCGGTGAGACAGCGTGTCGGGTTGAAGGCGCGTTCCGGTTCGTGCCGCTGCGACTCGGGGTTGCTGCACCACGGACAGCGCAAAGGGCATCCCTTTAAAAAAACCATGGTCCGGATTCCCTGGCCGTCGTGCATGCTGAATTTTTGTATATTGAAAACAATGCCTGTCTGCTTCTCGTCGGACATTTGGCTTCCCCGCAAGATAAAGTGGTCAATCCCCAGCGGGAGCCGGCCCGTCGGCCAGCCCCCACCGTTTGGCCCTTTTTCAATCAGGCGGATCTGTTAGAAATCGCTGTGCTCGGTTCGCTCGATGATATCATGCTGCAGGTCGGGCGACAGATCGCAAAAGTAGGCACTGTAGCCGGCGATGCGCACCAGAAGGTTGCGGTAGTTGGACGGATCTCTTTGTGCCGCCTCCAAGGTTCGACGATTGACGATGTTAAACTGCAGATGCCACAATTTGAGGTCGCAAAAGGTACGAATCAGATTCACCAGCTTCTTGGTGCCTTCGTCGCCCGCGACGCATTTTGGGGACAGCTTGATGTTTAGCAGGCGCGAGGCACGGTTGACCATGCCGTAGTTCTTACTGTGATAGTTGGACAGCAGGACGGCGGTGGGCCCATTCTTGTCCGCTCCGTGAGAGGCGGAGGTCCCATCGGCTAGGGCGGTCCAGGCTTTTCGACCGTTTGGCGTCGCCGAGACGACCTTGCCGAAGGGTACATGGGACGTGACCGGCACATAGCGCAAATCTACATGAACACCGCGTTCCTTGGAGTTTTTCTGCGCCGCCACCTGGCTGATGGCGTCGATGTCCTTGCCGATGGCGTCGACATAGGAATCGTCGTTGCCGTAACAAGGGGCGTTTCGCAGCATTTCACGGATCGGTTCGAACCCGGCGAAATCCGCCTTCATCGCCTCGACGACTTGCCGCATGGTCAGACGTTTATCTTCGAAAACAAGCTTCTTGATGGCTGCCAGAGAATCGACCACGGTCGCGTAGCCCAAGAATTCAAAGTAAGAATAATCGATGCCGCCTTCGATCTTCTTGGATTGAAGATCCTTGCAGGCATCCATGCAAAGGTTGTGCAGAACAGATGAAAAAGGTGTGGCAAAGTGCAGGGGACGAAGGCAGTCCACAATGTGCTGCTGCTGGAAGGCTTTTTCTAGCAGATTCATGTGTTGCGCTTTGTAGGCCCCATAAAATTCTCCCCAGTCGTTGAACTGCTCTGGATCACCGGTTTCCAGTCCGACAAGCTCATCTCCGTAACGCCGCATCCGGCCATTGTACATGAGCATTTCCAGCGCAGCGGCAAAATTGATGTACACACAGCCGGAAGTGTAGGTGTCTCGGTTGGGCATCCGCGCTTCGGTGCAGCCGGAAACGGCGTAGTCGAGGGCCTCGTGCATGGGGGCGCCCTTGATGGCGTAGAGCGGCACGATCTCCTCGTCGTTGATCAGTTTCGGGAAGCCGGACCCGTCTTTGATCGTCAGGGCGATTTCGTGCAGGAAGCGCTTTGGGGTTCGTGAGTGAATGCGGGCGGCAAGGTCAGGGTAGTTAAGGGGAAACTCCCTTTTGGATTCCAGAAAAAGGTAGGACAATTCATTGGTTGCATCTTCACCTTGCGGGGTCTGGCCGCCGATGGTGACAGCCTCCCAATGGGCGTAAGCCTCACTGAACTCGTTTCCAGTGGGGTTGATGTACAGGTCGATGAATTGGGACATGTCGACCCACATGCATTCCAGCAACTCCATGGCATCCCTGCGCGTCAGAATACCTTCTGCCAGATCCTTGGCGTAATAAGGGTAGAGATACTGGTCCATGCGGCCGTTGGAGATCACCGCGGCGGCTTTCTGTTCCAGTCTCGAAAACATCTGGACAAACCATTGGCTCTGCACCGCTTCTCGGAAATTGCGCGCTGGATGGGCCGGCACATGATCACAGATCTGGGCCATTCGCAGCAGTTCCTGCTTCCGGTGCGGGTCTTTCTCTGCCGTGGCGGTTTCGCGGGCGAGATCCGCATGGCGCTTGGCCCAAATCATCACCGCGTCGCAGACAATGATCATGGCATCGAGGAAAGGTTTCTTTTCCCACAAATCAAGCGAGTTGGTCAGGTCCAGCGCGGCAAGGCGTTTTTTGGCATCGTTTTGAAGATCTATGAAACCTCTCTTGAGGACTTTTTCGTAGTCGGGAACCCACTGCAGGGCAGAGCGGTACGAAGCGGTTTCACTGACCACGAATTTGGAGCGCAGACCGAGTTCGTCATCGTAGGTGACCCCACGGATTTCCTTGGGCATGACGGCATTGAGATGCTCGTGAAAGGTCTTTCCTTTCCAGTACGGAGCGATTTCTTCCAGGATGATGTTCATGTCGCCCTGCGATACGGTAAAAGGGCATTTTTCCCGTTTGGGCAGTTGGCTGATGACCTCTTCATAAAAATCGCCGTCGATTTCCGGATAGAGGATTCCATAGCGGCCAGGTTTTCCCGCACGACCGGCTAGAAGCTGTCCCGGGGTAATGTAAACCGTGATTTTTTCCGCGACATGTTTGAGCGCCTTTGCCCAGCGCAAGGTCAACAGTTCCCCCTCGGTCTGCGCCATGGATTGCGTGAAATAGCGGGCACGCTCCACGTCGATACTGGGTGTCTGAAATTGAACACGATCCAGGATCTCGTAGATCCGTTTCCGACCTTGTCGGTTCACATTTTTCTTTTCAACACGTTCTTCCTGGGGAGACAGGCAGCAGGTCGCTAAAAGCATGGCATTTCCTCCTGTTGTGGCGAGACATGGTCGGGATTTTGCCTCTCATAGGGCATCGGTGACATTCGGCCTTCATCTTCTCACCCTTTTGTCAGCATTATTTGTGCCATACGCCAGCATAACAGATAACATTCTGCATTAACGGGGTAAAATTATCCGCCGGGCGTCTTTGCGGATCCGCGCAAACAACTATCGGATTGTGCATTTCTGCACAGCGAAGACAGTTAACCTGCCGTATTATTAATAGGAAATGACTGTTGTGCAATTTTGCGCGAATTTAAAAGCTGGGGAATCCGTGCACTGGTCCATGCAGGTTCGACACAGATGTCGCCGCCGCCTTTCCGCCGAAGATTGACTCGCTCGGACAGTTCTCTGTCGATTCAATTTTCTGGCAAATTTATTGCATGAACAGATCCGGACAGATGGCAAGTTACCGGGAAACGGCCATTTGTTTCCTTCACCTTCAGAAGACCGAGGCGGTGTTCGACCGCCTTGGCATTCCACCTTTTTCGCTCAAGAACGGTGACCACAGATGCACATCATTGACTTCGGCATTCGCCCTAACCCCCTAACGCGGTTGATGGATCGATCGATAGCCCGTTTTTTAGAGACATGTGTCACTTCATGAAGTATCCGGAGCGTACATGCTCCACCACGCTCGAGGAGGTGATGCAGCTCATGGACGTACACCGTATCATTGAAGTCATCACGGGACGGGACACCGTAAGCACTTATGGGTGCCCGGGCTCAAACATGGCGATGGTGGCCATATGACCCTCAAGACAACTTCTCTGACGCTCCCTTCCTGGGCAGCCCATGCACTATTGGCCATTGCCCCGTTGTGCTGGGCTGCCAATGTCGTGCTGGCAAAGGGGGTGGTCGACCTTTTGCCACCGATCGCATTTGCCTTCTGGCGCTGGATCCTTGCCTTTTTTTTGCTGGTCCCTTTTGCCTGGGGGCATGCCCGTCGCGATTGGCCAGTGGCGCTGGCCGGGTGGAAGTCGATATCGGTGCTGGCAATGACGGGGATCGCTGGATTTCCCAGCATGCTCTACGCCGCTGTACATACCACTACGGCCATCAACGGATCCTTGATCCAGACGACCATGCCCGGCTTTATTATTTTCCTGTCCATGGCTGTTTTTGGCGAAAAGGTATCCTCCCGGCAGTTGGTTGGTGCCGCCACATGCGTCCTGGGGGCGGCTACGGTCGTACTCAAAGGCGATTTGGCGGCCCTTGGCATCCATGATTTTGCTAGAGGGGATCTTCTCATGACCCTTGCGGTCATCCTTTATGCCATCTATTCGCTCCTGCTTGGCCATCGTCCCAGGGTTCACCCGCTCAGCCTGATGGTCTATACCTTTGCCCTCGGCGCCCTGGGCCTTTTTCCTTTCTACCTTTGGGAGATGTCCGTGTTGGGCGGTTTTACCGTGACTCGAGAGGTCGTGCTGAGCATTGTCTTCGTGGCGCTGTTTCCCTCCATCGTCGCTTATTTTTGCTGGAACCGGGGGATCGATGCGGTGGGCCCCCGCCGCGGCGGGCTGTATATCTGTCTCATTCCCGTTTTTGCTTCCATTCTGGCGATTTCACTGCTGGGAGAAACCCTGAAAGCCTTTCACCTTGCCGGCATGTTCATGATTGTTGTCGGCATGATCATTTTCAGCCGCTGAGAAAATCGAAAGCTCATGGCGCTTGACACCAGAAGATACTCTCCTGCGTGAGCGTTCACGGGGCAAGCGCTCGCTGACCAGGATTGCTTTCCAGTCGTCGATCAGAGTGTGGAAGGCCTCTTTGGACCGGTGCGGGTCAATACGGTATAAAACCGCGCGATCGTTGACCATGGCCCAGAGCCAGTGCAGGCCGTGTTCAATGCACTTCGAATTTTTGGACCGTTTTGGGACAAGCAGCCAGATGGCAAGAAAAAAGGGTTACGGTGTGTCACCGTAACCCTTTAATTTTACTTGGTGCCGGAGGTGAGAATCGAACTCACACGCTGTTGCCAGCGCGGGATTTTGAGTCCCGTGCGTCTACCAGTTCCGCCACTCCGGCCTGACCGGTGGCGCCCTTATAGCCGAAAGGCGCCGGGCTTGTCAATTCAGAAGACCTTGCCGTAAAGGCTTTTGAGTCCATGGGCCGATACCATTCCCTCGCGCAGGATCACCGGCACGGGGCCGGTTACGTCCACCACCGTGGATCCGGGTCCGCCTTCCAACTGGCCGGCGTCCAGGACCAGATCCACCCGATCGAGAACCACCCGCGGCAGGTCCTGCACCCGAAAACAGCCGTCGGCCCCGGACAGGTTGGCGCTGGTGGCGGTGAGCGGCCGTCCCAGACCCGCCACCAGGGCGGCACCCACCGGGTTGGCCGGCAGGCGCACGCCGATCTTCCCAAGTCCTGCGGTCAGCACCGACGGCAGCGCATCGTTGGCCTCGAAGACCAGGGTCACCCATCCGGGCCAGAAGCGTTTCATGATTCGTTCGCCGTGGGGCGGCACCCGCTGCACGATGCGCCGCAGGCAGACCGCATCCTGGCAAAGCACCGAGATGGGCCGATTCAAGGATCGGCCCTTGACGGCAAAGACCTTTTCGATGGCCGCCGGATTGGTGGCGTCGGCCCCCAGGCCATAGAGGCAGCGGGTAGGGTAGATGACCAGCCCTCCGTCCCGCAGGATCCCCAGCGCCTTTTCAATGGGCGCCCGGTCCAGAATGAATGGATCGACCTTGATGATTTCAGTCATGCTGTTGCCTGCCACCCCTTCTTCAGCGATAGGCTTCCAGGGCGGCGGCCTTGCGCTCGACCCCCCTGGCCATTTCCAGTTTGTAGCGGGCCAGCTTTTGGGCCACGGCCGCGTCTGCCAGGGCGATGATCTGAGCCGCGAGGATTCCGGCGTTGGTGGCCCCACTTTTGCCCACCGCCATGGTGGCCACCGGGATTCCGGGGGGCATCTGTACCGTGGACAGCAGGGCATCCAGCCCCTGCAAAGCGGACGAATCGATGGGCACGCCGATGACCGGCAAACGGGTCTGGGCCGCCAGGGCCCCGGCCAGGTGGGCCGCGTGGCCGGCACCGGCGATGACCACCTGCAGGCCCCGGTCCGCGGCGGTAGCGGCCCATTGGGCGGCCCGGGCCGGCGTGCGGTGGGCCGAAGCGACGGTCATCTCGTAGGGGATGCCGAACTTCTTGAGCATGGCGGCGGCAGCCTCCATGACGGGCAGGTCCGAGTCACTGCCCATGACGATCCCCACCTTGGGGGGAGTCTGAAGGCGCACCAGGGCCTTGCGACCGATGTCGGTCCGGTAATGCGCATCTTTCCAGGTGATCCTGGCGACCGCCTGGTAGGCTTTCTTGATGGCCGCTTCGATGTTTTCGCCCAGGGCCGTCACCCCCAGAACCCGGCCGCCGCTGGAGACGACGGCATCGTTTTTGGACTGGGTGCCGGCATGAAAGGCCACCACATCGCGCATGCGAGCCACTTTCTCCAGCCCCTGGATGGGGTGTCCGGTGGCGTATTTTCCCGGATAGCCGCCAGAGGCCATGACCACGCAGACCGCGGGCCGCGGGTCGATGTCGAGGCTCACCTGGTCCAGGCGTTCATCGATGACGGCTTCCATGACCGGCACCAGATCGCCCTTGAGGCGCATGAGCAGCGGCTGGGCCTCGGGATCGCCGAAGCGGCCGTTGAATTCCAGGACCCGCGGGCGGTCGCCGTCGATCATCAGACCGGCGTAGAGCACCCCCTTGTAGGGCCGTCCCTCTGCAGCCATGGCGCGGACGGTGGGAATCATGATTTCGTTCATGATCCGCTGGTGCATCAGCGGGTCGACCACCGGGGCGGGGGAATAGGCGCCCATGCCGCCGGTGTTGGGGCCCTTGTCCTGATCGAAGACCGCCTTGTGATCCTGGCTGGAAGGCAGCGGTAAAATGGTTTTCCCGTCGGTAAAGGCCAGAAAGGAGGCCTCCTCGCCCGTGAGGCACTCCTCGATGACCACCCGTTGACCGGCCGGCCCGAATTCCTGCGCCACCATGATCCGTTCCAGAGCCGCCAGGGCCTCCTTGACGCTGGCGCAGACGATGACCCCCTTGCCGGCGGCCAGTCCATCGGCCTTGACCACGATGGGGGCCCCCTTGGCCTCCACGTAGGCCTGGGCTTTTTTGAGCCGGGTAAAGGTTTCGCCGGCGGCCGTGGGGATCCCGTACTTGGTCATCAGGTACTTGGCAAAGGATTTGCTCGACTCGATCTGCGCCGCCCGGCGGCTGGCTCCGAAAATCCGCAGCCCCTGGGCCTCGAAGGCGTCCACGATGCCCCTGGAAAGGGGATCCTCCGGGCCCACCACCGTCAAATCGATTCGTTCATTGCGGGCAAAGTCGAGCAGTTCCGGGATGCAATCGGCGCCGATGGGGACGCAGGTGGCCGCAGCGGCGATGCCCGCATTGCCCGGAGCGCAGAAAACCTGCTTTACCAGGGGACTCTGGCGGATCTTCCAGATCAGGGCGTGCTCCCTGCCGCCGCTGCCGATGACCAGGACTTTCATGTGGCCTCCATTTCAATGGGGTTCGATGAATCCCCGCCGCCACAGGGGCTCCATCAGGGTCTAGCGCCGGCTGGCACCGGCATGCACCTTGCGCTGCCGGTGGCGCTCGATGCCCAGATCGATGAGCCGATCCAGCAGCCGGTCGAAGGACATCCCGGCCGCCGCGGCCGCCTGGGGAAAAAGGCTGGTGCGTGTCATGCCCGGGATGGTGTTGGTTTCCAGGACGTAGATCGCGTCTCCCCGCACGATCATGTCCGTGCGGCTGTACCCTTCGCAGCCCAGGGCCTGATGGGCCCGGATGGCAAGGCGCTGGGCCTCGGCGGTGAGGCGGGCGTCCAGACGCGCCGGGCAGATCTCCTCGGTTTCACCGACCCGGTATTTGGCTTCATAGTCGAAAAAGACATGGCCCGACGAAGGGATGATTTCCACCAGGGGCAGGGCCTCGAGGTGCTCGTTGCCCATCACCGCGCCGGTGATTTCGAGTCCCTGGATATAGGCTTCGACGAGAACGGTGGCATCCTGGACAAAGGCCTTGTCAAGGGCCGGAATCAGATCCTGCGGATTCCGGGCGATGCTCATGCCGATGCTCGATCCGCAGCTCGAGGGCTTGACCACCAGGGGCAGGCCCAGGCGTTGAATCCAGGCGGACGGATCCAGCACGTCTCCTTCGCGCACCACCCGGTAGGCCGGAACCGGAATCCCTTCCTGCACGTAGCGGGTCTTGGCCAGGGCCTTGTTCATGGCCAGGGCGCTGCCCAGGACGCCCGACCCCTGATATGGAATGTCGAGCAGGTCCAGCAGGCCCTGGACCGTGCCGTCTTCTCCGAAGGGACCGTGCAGGACGATGAGGGCCACATCGATCTGGGACGCTTCGGCCACCAGGCGGCTCAATTCGATCGCCGGGTCGTAGCGGCGCACCTCGTAGCGCCCTTTGTCCAGGGCGGCAAAGACCTGATCGCCGCTGTTGAGCGACACCTCGCGCTCCGAGGAATCGCCGCCGGACAGGAGTGCAACGGTCAGCTTTTTCATTTCAATCCGATTCTTCGTCAGACGGGTGGAAAGAAAGCCGCGGTCCGCGATGGGGAGGCCGGGGGCGAAAGCCATTTTTGTATGGCATGTTTTCGGACAAATCTCAACTCGTTCCGCCAGGGCGGGGCTGGCGCGGATCGATCGGGGCCCCGGGCCGCCGTCCCGACAACAGGCGCGTATCAGGACCCCAGCAGACGGCGCTTGGCCTGATGGTACTCCTCCAGGGTGATCAGGTCTTTTTCCAGAAGGCGAGCCAGTTCGCTCAGTTCGCGAATCCGCGCCGTATCGGGATCTTCGAGCTGGCGCGGGGGGGAGGAGGTGTCTTCGGGCAGGGCCAGGCGGGGGTCGGGGGCCCCCAGCTTGAACGAGGCGATCCCCCCCAGCAGGTTGATTTCCACCGAGCGGCCGCGAAAGGTGGGGCTATGGAGCATCTCGGCCAGGGTCTTGCCTTCGGTCTTCATGCGCCGCCAGAAGCGGTATCCCGAGTAGGCCAGGAGCGAGGCGCAGCCCAGGAAAATCCAGATCATATACTGGACGAAGCCTCGAAAAAAGAGGACCAGCACACCGATTCCGGCAATCAGCAGCACATGCAGCGCCAGAATCAGATAGGCCAGCAGGACGCTTTTGAACAGGCCGTCTTTGTCTTTGGAAGGATTCAGCATTCGACAATACCGGAAAGGTCCGCCGCCGGAGCCTCAGGAGACCGGATCGAACGTTGCGTGCCGGGCCAGGCGGTGGGCCAGGAGCTGCTCGTAGCGTTGGGGAAGATCGAGTTCGATGCTCCCTTGGCGCAGGGTGTTGAGTTTGTAAATCATGTAGTTGATCTTTCGCATGGCGCGGTAGCGATCGCGGGCGTCGGTCATGGACGCCAGCAGATCTTCGGCGCGCTCGATCTCCTTCTTGAGTTCGATCTCCGCCGGCAGACAATCGGCGTTTTTGAGAATCTTAAAGGCCAGGCGCAGGTCCTCGGGAATGTGCCGGTCGTCGGCAAATTCGATGGGCCGCCCGCGGCCCTCGAGATTCTCAAAGGCGCCTTTCTTTTCAGCCATGCGGATGCGTTCTTCGACGATGCGTTCGAATCCCGGAATCATCAACGGCTCCTGTGGCCATGGGGGCACGGGTGATGGCCCAAGGTCCCAGAATGCGGCGCGGTTGTCAACAGCGGCCTTGCGCGCTCCGGGAACCGAGCCCTCGAATCCCGTCTCAGGGCTCTTGAGCAGTCTGGCTGGACACGGCACGGGGCAGGGGCGCGGGACGATCGAAAAGGGGGGCCCCGGTGCGGCCGGCGCAGCCGCTCTCCGCGCAGCCCGCACAGGGACCGCAACCGCAGGCGGGGTCTGCCCCCGGCCGGGTCTGGCGCCAGATGTGGCGCCCGGCCAGGATGGCGGCGGCGGCGATCATCAGGTAGGCGAGATATTCGGGCCACATGGGATTGTCCCTCTCAGAGACGCGAGCGATAGAGCCGCAGGCTGTTGGAGACCACCGTGACGCTGCTCAGGCTCATGGCCAGAGCCGCCAGGATCGGATGAAGCTGGCGCAGCATTTCCGGTGCGGCCTCGAAGGGGGCCAGCAACCCGGCGGCCACCGGGATCAGAATCACATTGTAGGCAAAGGCCCAGAAAAGGTTCTGGCGGATGGTGCCCAGCGTGCGCCGGCTCAGGCGCACGGCCCGGGGGACGCCTTCCAGATTGCCGCTGGCCAGGATGGCATCGGCGGTTTCGATGGCCACGTCCGTGCCGGTGCCGATGGCGATGCCCACGTCGGCCTGGGCCAGGGCCGGGGCATCGTTGATCCCGTCGCCCACCATGGCGGTGCGCCTTCCCTGGCGCTGCAGGTCCTGGATGGCGGCCGATTTGTCCTCGGGCCTGACTTCGGCCATGACCCGCTCGATGCCCGCCTGGTCGGCAATGGCGTCGGCCGTGGCCCGATTGTCCCCCGTGATCATGGTGATCCGAAGCCCCAGACGGTGCAGTTCCCGGATGGCCCGGCGCGCTTCTGACTTGATCCGGTCGGCCACCGCCACCAGCCCCAGGACACCGCTTTCTTGCGCCACCAGCATCACGGTTTTGCCCTGGGACTGGAGAGACGCGATCTGTCGTCCCAGGCGGGAGGTATCGATGGACAACGCGTCGAACCAGCGCGGCTTGCCCACTCGGATGATCCGCGATCCCACCCGTCCTTCCACCCCGGCGCCGCCATGGGCGGTGAAATCAACCAGTTCCGCCACCGGGAGGCCCCGATTCCGGGCTTCCAGGAGGATGGCCCTTCCCAGGGGATGTTCGGAACCCTGCTCCACCGCAGCCGCCAGCGCCAGCACGGAGGCTTCGCTTTCCGGGGCCAGGGCCAGCACCTCGGTCACCCGCGGCTGACCTTCGGTGATCGTTCCTGTCTTGTCCAGCACCACGGTGTCCAGGCGTGCCAGGGATTCCAGGGCAGCGCCGGTTTTGAAGAGGATGCCGGCTTCGGCCCCCTTTCCGGTGCCGGCCATGATGGCCGTCGGCGTCGCCAGTCCCAGGGCGCAGGGGCAGGCCACCACCAGGACAGCCACCAGGCGCACCATGGCCGGAACGAACTCCCCGCCCACGGCCCACCAGACGGCGAAAACCGCCACGGCCACCAGAATCACCGCCGGAACAAAGACCGCCGCCACCCGGTCGGCCAGGGACTGGATGGGCGCCTTGCTCCCCTGGGCCTCCTGGACCAGCCGGATGATCTGGGCCAGAACCGTGTCTTTGCCCACCCGCCTGGCAGTCAAGCGGATCATCCCCTGGCGATTGAGAGTGCCGCCGGTAACCTCGTCGCCCGGCCCCTTGTCCACCGGCAGGGATTCGCCGGTGAGCATCGATTCGTCGATGCTGGTCTGGCCGTCGGTCACCACCCCGTCCACTGGAATGCTCTGTCCAGGGCGTACCACCAGGATATCGCCCACCACCACCCGGGCCAGGGGGATCTCCTGTTCCTGCCCGGCGCGCATCACGGTGGCCATCTTGGGCCGCAGGTCCATCAGCTTGCGGATGGCGGCGCCGGTGCGCCCCTTGGTGCGCGCCTCGAGCAGCTTGCCCAGTTTGATGAGCGTGATGATCACGGCGGCGGTTTCGAAGTAGACGTGATCGCCCAGTACCGGAAAGAGCATCAAGGCCAGACTGTAGGCGTAGGCCACCGAAGCGCCCATGGCCACCAGAACGTCCATGTTGGCCGTGCGGTTGCGCAGGCTTTTGAAGGCCCCGGTGTAAAAATCCCATCCCGTGTAGAACTGCACCGGGGTGGCCAGGATCCAGAAGGCCCAGTTGACCCAGGACGCATGACTCCAAGGACCGATGAACTGAAAGTCCCGCGCCATAGACCAGACGAAGAGGGGCAGGGCGAAGGCCAGCCCGACCCGGAATTTGCGCATCTGATCGCGGATCTCCCGGTCGCGGGCCTGCTGCTCGGCGTCGGGCGTCTGCACATCCTCGTCCGGCGCCACGGCGTCATAGCCGGCCTTGCGGATGGCGGCCACCATGTCTGTGACGCTCACCAGGTCCGGCAGATAAGAGACGCTGGCCTGCTCGCTGGCGAAGTTGACCGAGGCCTGCACCACCCCGGGCAGCTTGCGCAGCAGGGTGCGCTCGATATTGGCGGCGCAGTTGGCGCAGCTCATACCGGTCAGCGGCAGGCTGACCCTTTCCAGCGGCACGCGGTAACCGCTCTCTTCGATCTTCGAAACGATGCGGGCCACTTTCACCCGGCCCGGGTCGTACTTGACCTCGGCCCGCTCGCTGGCAAAGTTCACCTGGACGGCCGTGATCCCTTCCATGCCCCCCAGGGTGCGCTGGATGTTGGCGGCGCAGTTGGCGCAGGTCATGCCGTGAACCGGCAAGCTGAGATGGGCTGGATTCATCCCTGGCGCTCCGTCAGGCATCCGCGGCGGGGTAGTTGATCTGCCCCAGGGTCGCCAGGATCGAAGCCAGGGTGGCGGGGGCTTGCCAGGCCACGGTGACCTTCTTGGTGCCGGCATCGGCCTGTACCGAGGTGACCCCGGTCAGTTCGCCCAGTTCGTTCTCGATCGTGCGGGTGCAGTGCGAGCAGGAAATGTTGGGGATCGTGAAGGTTCTGTTTTCCATGGCGCTTCTCCTTGCGGAAAAAAGTTCAGGTCCGCGATTGGCCCCCGGGGGGGGCAGAGGCAGAACCTAATCACCCGGTGGTCAAAGTCCAGCCGGTTCACATTGCGCGACAGGTCTGTTATCCTCGGCGCGACGCGTCCATCCTGGCCGCGGCGGTGCAACCATGCAGACACCCACAAAAGCGGGAGGCTCCACCGTGGATTATGCCATTTCCCAGCGCATCCAGATCCTTCGCCAGCACATGGCGGCCAGGCAGTTGGATGCCTTTTTGGTCCTGATCGCCGAAAACCGATTTTACCTCAGCGGATTCAGTGCGGAGGACAACGGCTTCGACGAGTCCTCGGGAGCGCTGCTCATCGGCCCCGACCACCTCATCCTGGCCACCGATTCGCGCTTTGACATCCAGGCCCGGCAGCAAGCCCCCGGCTACGCGGTCCAGGTCTACACCAAGGGGTTGGCCGAAGAGCTGCCGGTTCTTCTGGCCCGGATGCGCCCCCGCCGCCTGGGGTTTGAAAGCCGGCGTCTCTCGGTGGAGCAGCATGCCCGGATGGTCTCGCGGATCGCCGGCGCGGGCCTCACCGTGGAAATGGTGGCCGTCGAAGAACTGGCAGAGTCCCAGCGCGTGATCAAAAGCGAGGTCGAAATCGAGGCCACCCGTGCCGCGCTGGCCATCGCCGAGCGGGTTTTCGCCCAGGTGGCCGAAGCCGTGCGGCCGGGCATGACGGAAAGAGAAATCGCCTGGACCCTGGAAAAGGCGCTGCATGAAGCCGGCGCCGACGCCCTTTCCTTCCCCATCATCGTGGCCGCCGGCCCCAACAGCGCCCTGCCCCATGCCGTTCCCGGCGATCGACCGGTGGGCGCGGGCGAACCGATCCTGTTCGACTGGGGCGTGCGCCTCGGCGGGTACTGCTCGGATACGAGCCGCACCCTCGTGCTGGGGGGCGGCGATAGCCAGTTCGAACGCGTCTACCGTACCGTTCGCGAGGCCCAGCAGAAAGCCATCGCCGCCATCCGCCCCGGGGTGGCGGCGCGCGATGTGGATGCCGTGGCCCGCGATCACATCGCCCGGAGCGGCTTTGCCGGCAAGTTCGGCCACGGGCTGGGCCACGGCACGGGCCTGGCCATCCATGAGGCGCCGCGCCTGTCGCCGCTCAGCGAGGCCGTGCTGGCGCCCGGCATGCTGGTGACGGTGGAGCCGGGGATCTATATCGAAGGCTGGGGCGGCGTGCGCCTGGAAAACCAGGCGGTGGTGCGGGAGCAGGGGGCCGAGGTGCTCAATATGCTGCGCTTTTTATGGTAAACCCTCGGCCTGACAGGACCTGCGGCGGTCCCGCGCACGGCATGCGATGAGGTCTGGTTCCAGCCGTTGACGGAGCCGTGACGCCCCCTGCAGCGGATCTTGACAGGCACCGGCGGCCCAAGTATGGTAACCCGGTTTTCGGATCGGAAGGCATCGGCCACGACTTTGCCCCTTGGGACGCCCCCAAGAACAGACACCCTCTGGAGCCGCCTGCATGAACCCCATCGCCGCCCAACTCAACGAGACCATTTCCCGCGCCAACCCGGATCTTTTCAAGATGCTGGCCCCCATCGGCAAGCAGCTTTTCTTTCCCAAGGGGATCTTGAGCCAGGGAGCCGAGGCCAAGGAAAAGGCCCACCGCTTCAACGCCACCATCGGGATCGCCACCGATCGGCGCGGCACCATGCACTTTCCATCGGTGATGGCGGCCCTGGGGGATTTGCGGCCCGAAGAAGCCCTCAACTACGCGCCCTCCTTCGGACTGCCGGAGCTGCGCCGGTGCTGGGCCGAAGCCCTGCGGGAAAAGAATCCGAGCCTGGCGGGAAAGGCCATCAGCCTGCCGGTGGTCTGCACCGGGGTGACCCACGCCCTGAGCACCTTTGCCGATCTGTGGGTGGCGCCCGGGGACGTCCTGGTGCTGCCCGAGATGATGTGGGGCAACTACAACATGATCTTCGGCGTGCGCAAAGGGGCCCGGATCGCCACCTATCGCTTTTTCGGCGAGGCCGGCAGGTTGGACCTGGAGGCTTTCCGGAGCACGGTGAGCCGCGAGGCCCGGGCACGGGGCAAGGTCGTCGTGCTGCTCAATTTTCCCCACAACCCATCGGGCTATACGCCCACCGAGGCCGAGGCCGAGGCCCTGGCCCAGTGTCTGGTGGACCAGGCCGAGGCCGGGGCCCGGGTCATCGCGGTGACCGACGATGCGTATTTCGGGCTTTTCTACACCCCCGACGCCCTGCGTGAATCGCTCTTCGCCCGGTTGTGCCAGCGGCATCCACGGCTGCTGGCAGTCAAGCTGGACGGGGCCACCAAGGAAAACTTCGTCTGGGGACTGCGGGTGGGCTTCATCACCTACGGCTGCCCCCTGAGCGGGGATCCGCTGCCGGCCTACGACGCCCTGGAACGCAAAACCGCCGGCAGCATCCGGGGCGCCATCTCCAACGCCTCCCACCTGAGCCAGCGCCTGGTGCTCCAGTCCATGCGAAGCCCCGGGTACCGGGCCGAGAAGCAGGAAAAATTCGAGATTCTCAAGGCGCGCGCCGAGCGGGTGCACCAGGTCCTGGCCGATCCCAAGTACGCCTGGGCCTGGGAGGTTTACCCTTTCAATTCCGGCTACTTCATGTGCCTGCGGCTCAAGACCGTGGCGGCCGAGACCCTGCGGCTGCATCTTCTGGACCGCTACGGGGTGGGGCTCATTGCCCTGGGGGAAGACAACCTGCGGGTGGCGTTTTCCTGCATCGAGGTCGAGGACATCCCGGCCCTCTTCGACATCATCCTCCAGGGGGTGGAGGACCTGACTCCGCGATGAATTCCTCGGCCCCCGGCAAGGGCGAACCCAAGGCCCGAGGGCGCCGGAGGCTGACCGTCTGGATTCCGGTGCGCTTCTCCCGGGCCGGCCGGTGGGCGGTTCACTTCGTGCTCATCGGTATCATCGCCGGGGCAGGGGCCATCGTCTTCCAGCTGCTGACCCAGCTCGGACTCCACTATTTTCTCGACGCGCTGGCCGGCTACCGGCCGCCGTCCCCCGCCGGGGAACACCATCTGCTGGCGCCCACCGCCACCGGGTTCAGCCGCTGGATCCTGCTGGTGCTGCCGGCGGCCGGAGGGCTGCTCAGCGGCTGGCTCGTGTACACCTTTGCGCCGGAGGCCGAAGGACACGGCACGGACGCGGCCATCGACGCCTTTCACCGCCGCGGCGGATCGATCCGCGGGCGGGTGCCCATCGTCAAGACCATCGCCTCGACCCTGACCCTCACCACCGGCGGCAGCGGGGGGCGGGAAGGGCCCATCGCCCAGATCGGGGCCGGGTTCGGCTCTTTTCTGGCCACCCGGCTGAAGCTCTCCGACCGCGACCGGCGCATCATGATGGCCGCCGGCGTGGCCGCCGGGGTGGGAAGCATCTTCCGCGCCCCGCTGGCCGGGGCTCTGTTCGCCGCCGAAGTGCTCTACCGCGATCCGGAATTCGAATCCGAAGTGATCATCCCGGCCGGGATCTGCTCGGTGGTGGCCTACTGCCTCTTCTGTTTGGTCTTTGGCTGGGGATCGCTCTTCCAGGCGCCGGCCTTCACCTTCCGCCAGCCCCTGGAGCTGGGTCCCTACCTGGTGTTGGCCATGGTTCTTTCCGCAACCGGGTGGGTGTATGTCAAGGTCTTCTACGGCACCGTGGCGCTTTTCCGCCGCTGGCGGCTCTCGAATTTTTTCAAACCGGCCGTCGGCGGGCTGCTCACCGGGGTCATCGGCTTTTTTCTGCCCCAGACCCTCTCGTTTGGCTACGGATTTGCCCAGCAGGCCCTGCACAGCCAGCTTACGGTGCCTTTCCTGCTGGCCCTGGCCCTGGGCAAGATCCTCACCACTGCCTTTACCATCGGCTCAGGGGGCAGCGGCGGGGTCTTCGGCCCCTCGGTGGTCATCGGCGGGGCCATGGGCGGGGTGGTGGGTCTAGTCTTTCATCAGATCATGCCCTCGGTGGTCACCGAACCAGGGGCCTTCGTGGTGGTGGGCATGGCCGGTTTCTTCACCGCGGTCTCCAACACCCCCATCTCCACGATCATTTTCGTTTCCGAGATGACCAACTCCTACGGCCTGCTCCTGCCCAGTCTGCTGGTCTGCTCGGTGGCCTACCTCTTGTCGCGCGACTTCACCATCTTCCAGCATCAGGTCAAGAGCCGCATCGATTCGCCGGCCCACGCGGGGGAGTTTTTCGTCGACATCCTCCAGGATATCCGGGTGCGGGATCTGGCGGAGCGGATCCGTGCGGTGGTCCCGGTCCGTGAAAGCATGCCTTTTCTCCAGTTCAAGCAGTACTTTTCCCAGACCAAGCAGCACTATTTCCCCGTGGTCAACGCCCAGGAGCGCCTGGTGGGGATCTTTTCCAGCACCGATATCCGGGCCGTGCTCTTTTCGCCGGAAATCGAGGATCTGGTGGTGGTGCGCGACATCGCCGTGAGCGACATCATCGTCACCACCCCCACCGAGGACCTCAACGCGGTGATGCAAAAATTCACCACCCGCAATATCGACAGCCTTCCCGTGGTGGACCCAGAGGATCCGGGCCGGTTGATCGGGATGCTCGACCGGCGCGACGTCATCGCCGAGTACAACCGCCGGGTGCAGGAACTCAAAGCCCGTTCAGGCCGCTGAAGCCGCCATGTTTCAATAGAAGACCGCCACCAGGCATAACCCGCCGGCTGGCGCCGTGGCGCCGGCCCGCCGCCGGTCCTGGCCGGCCAGCAGGGCGGCCAGGGTCTCCGGGGGACGCTTGCCCGTTCCGATCTCCACCAGGGTGCCCACGATGTTGCGCACCATGAACCGCAGAAAACCGCTGCCCTGGATATCGAAGCGCAGCTCATCGCCGTCACCCGGAGTCCAGAGGGCGCGCTGGATGGTGCGCACCGTGGTGGCCCGGGGGCTGCCGGCCCCCTCGAAAGCCTTGAAATCATGGGTGCCGCAAAGGGCCGCGGCGGCCCGGTTCATGGCCTCGCGGTCCAGCGGCCGGCGCAGGTGCCAGACGTACTGGCGGCCGATGGCCGCCGGCAGGGGCCGGTTGAGAATCCGGTAGCGGTAATGCTTGGCGCGCGCGTCGTAGCGGGCGTGAAAGCCCTCGGCGGCGATCTGGCATCCCCGGACGACGATATCCGCCGGCAGGAGGCTGTTGAGAGCTTTTGGGAAGATTTCCGGCCCCAGGGCGGTGTCGACCCTGAAATGGGCCGTCTGGCCCAGAGCGTGGACCCCGGCGTCGGTGCGACCGGATCCCACCAGAACGACGGGCCGGCGCAGGATGCGGGCCAGGGCCTCTTCGATGGCGGCCTGGAGAGTGGGTTCGCTTTTCTGGCGCTGCCAGCCGTGATAGGCGCTGCCGTCGTACTCGATGGTGAGCTTGAAGGTCGGCATGGCAAAAATCGTTAGCGGTTGCCGATTCGTTCCCCTTCCCTCTTGCTGGGGACGAATCGTGCGCAAATCGTATGCGCAACATCGATGTTTGGCAACTGAAAACCGCCTTATCCGTCTTTGCCGGCCAGGTCGGCTAAAAGAAGAGCACCAGCACCGCCGAAAGGGAAAAGAAACTCAGCAGGGTGGAGACCACGATGGTGGCCGAGGCCAGGGCCGTGTCGCTGCCCAGCTGGGACGACAGCACGTAGATGGCCGTGGAGGTGGGCAGGGCGAAAAAGAGCATGGCGGTCTGGAAGGCGGTGCCGGTGACCTCGAAATGGCGCAGCAGCCCATAGCCCACCAGGGGCAGGAGGCCCAACTTGACGGCCGCTCCCGCCAGCGACGGCCGCAGATAACCGCGCAGGCCGGCGAAGGTCAGGGCCCCGCCGATGCTCATGAGGGCCAGGGGCAGGGTGACCAGCGACATCAGCCTCAGGGTGTTGTCCACGAAGGGGGCGAAACGGTTGAGGGTCTGGGCGTAAGCCAGACCGGCCAGGCAGGCCAGGATGAGGGGGTTGCTCATCAGGGCCTTGACCGTCACGGCGAGCCGCCGCCGCAGGCTGAGTCTCTCTTCGGAAAACCAGATCAGGGTCGAGACGGCCAGGACGTTGATCAGCGGGATGAGAAACCCGATGAGGATCCCGAACAGCCGGACCCCTTCCTCATCCATGGCGTTGATCACGATGGCCACGCCGATGTAGGTATTGAACCGGTAGCAGCTCTGGGAATAGGAGCCGGCCTGGAAGGGGCCGACCCCGGCCGGACGCATGCTGACGGCGCTGGCCAGGTAGACCAGGAGTACCGCGGCGGCCACCACCAGGCAAAGACGCCAGGGGATTCCCGACCCCGGATCGGCGCCGCCGATCTTCCAAAAGAGCATGGCCGGAAAAAAGATGTGGTAGACCAGGCGGTCCGAAGTGGATAGAAAGGCCTCATTGGTCAGGCCCCGGTGCTTGAGAACGGCGCCCAGGGCAATGAGGGTGAAAACGGGAAAGAGATTGGCGAGGACCAAGGCGTTCCTGTTTCAAAGGCGGTTGCAGGGAATGGCGGCCAGCAGGTCTTCGAGGACCTCGTCCAGGGCCTCGGGAAAGGCTTCCAGACCGAAGGCGGCACCGCAGGACCTGCAGTGCAGTTCGACCCGTTTTCAGGTGCGCCGCAGTTTGAGTGGCCGGCCGCAGTGCCGGCAGGCGATGGTTGTTGCTTCCATGGGGTTTTCGACTTTCCTTCGGATCCGGTTGGTTCCAAGCGTGGGGCGCAGATTGACAACAAACACGCCTTCTGTCAAGACTGGCGGCCGGCGCGGTGCAGGCGCCGCCGTTTCCTTGGCGCCGCGGTGATGGATGGCAAGGTTGGGCGCACCGCAATCGTTGGCGTCGAGCGCAGGCAAGGCGCAAACTCTTAATAAGTAAGCCGAAAGCGGCAAAACCTGAAGGAAGGAAGCATGATGCCATTTGGATGCCCGGGATTCAAGACGGCCGGTGTGGCCGCCGGTCTGAAAAAGAACGGCGCCCGCGACCTGGGGTTGATCTATGCCGGCCGGCCCGCCACCGTGGCGGGAGTATTCACCCGCAACCGGATCCAGGCCGCGCCGGTGCAGCTGACGCGTCAGCGGGTGGCGGCGGGAACCTGCCGGGCCCTGATCGTCAACAGCAAGAACGCCAACTGCTGCACCGGGGCTCAAGGAATGACGGACGCTTTGGCGCTCACGGCCCTGGTGGCCCGGCAGCTCGAAATCGCTGAGGCCTCGGTGCTGACCGCTTCCACCGGCGTGATCGGGTCTCCCATGCCCATGGACAAGCTCACAGCGGCGGTGCCCGCGCTGGTCGGCGCCCTGGCCGAAGGCGACGTGGGACCGCTGGCCGAGAGCATCATGACCACCGATACGGTGCCCAAGGCCCAGCGGCGCCATTTTTCCGTCGGCGGCCACACGGCGACCCTGGTGGGGGTGGCCAAGGGGGCGGGGATGATCCGGCCCGACATGGCCACCTTGCTCTGCTTCGTCATGAGCGATGTCCAGGGCGAACCGGCCGTTTTACAGGCAGCCCTGGGACAGGCCGTGGACCGGTCTTTCAACCGGATCAGCATCGACGGCGACACCAGCACCAACGACACCTGTGTGCTCATGGCCAGCGGGGTTTCCGGCGTGCGCCTGGACAGTGCCGAGGCCCGCGCCGCCTTTCAAGAGACCCTGGACGGCCTGCTGGCGGAGCTGGCGCGACAACTGGTGGCCGACGGCGAGGGGGTCACCAAGGTGGTCACCGTCGAGGTGCGGGGCGCCCCTTCGGATGCCGAGGCCGGCCGCATCGCCGATACCGTGGCCCATTCGCCCCTGGTCAAGACGGCCTTTTTCGGCCAGGATGCCAACTGGGGGCGGATTCTGGCCGCGGCCGGCCGGGCCGGAGTGGATTTCGATCCCCGGCGCAGCGCTCTGTTTTTCGACCAGGTGCAGATGGTGGACAAGGGGGTCGGCCTGGGACCGGAGGCCGAAAATAGAGCCACCGCGGTGCTGCGCCAGGACGCCTTCAGCGTCACCCTGGATCTGGGGGCCGGAACGGGCCGGGCCACCCTGCTGACCTGCGATTTTTCGGTGGACTACGTCAAGATCAACGCGGACTACCGCTCGTGATGCGTCTGCAGAAATTTCTGGCCCACGCCGGGGTCTGCTCGCGGCGTCGGGCCGAGACCCTGATCCAGGCCGGACGGGTGGCGGTCAACGGCCAGATCGTCTGTGCCCTGGGATCGCGGGTCGATCCGCCGACCGACCGGATCACGGTGGACGGGGCCGCCGTGGTCCTGAAAGAAGCGCTGGTCTATCTGGCCCTGAACAAACCGGCCGGGTACGTGACCAGCTGCCGCCATCCGGGTAAACGGGTGGTCACCGAACTGGTGGACGTGCCCCAGCGGGTCTACCCGGTGGGCCGGCTGGACAAGGCCTCCACCGGGCTGCTGCTGCTCACCAACGACGGTCGCATCCATCATCGTCTTTCCCATCCCAGCTTCGACCACGAAAAGGAGTACGTCGTGGCGGCCGACGGGCCCTTGTCCGACGAGGATCTGGAACAGATGCGGAGCGGAATCCAGATCCTGGACGGCTGGACGCGGCCGGCCCGGGTGGACCGGCTGGGACCGGAGCGCTTTCGCATCGTTCTCAAGGAGGGCAAGAACCGCCAGATCCGGCGCATGGTGGGCCGCCTGGGAAGGCGGGTGGTGAGTTTGGAACGGGTACGGGTGGCCAACGTGCACCTGGGCAGCCTGGCTCCGGGGAGCTGGCGGCCGCTGCGCCCCTCAGAGGTGCAACGGCTCCTGGCCCGCCTCGATCTGCGATAGGATCAGAGCGGTGCGCTCCTCCACCGGTCGAAGGGGGATCCGCACGGGGCGATACCCCAGCTGGCGGTAGGCCGCTTCGATGAGGGCCTCCAGGCGCGCGGCGCCAAGATCGTCCTCCGCGCGCACCGGATCGTCTTTCAACTTGAGCCGCGCGAGCACAAAGACACCGGCGTAGCGCAGCCGGGCGGCAGCGGCGAAGCACTCGGCGGTGTCGAGGCCGGCATTCCGAAAATAGGCGATGGAATCGGGAATCCCCCGGTCGAAAAAGAGGGTGTGCCGGGGATCGAGGCCTGCTTCGAGGGCTATCTTGCGGCGCAGAATAACGCGTTCGAAGGCCAGTTCGTCCTCCCGGATCTGGGCCAGGGTCCGGCCGGCGGCCAATCCTTCCTCGATGTAGGCACGGGCGGTTTCGTGGACCACCGCGTAACCGCTTGCGGCCAGGCAGCGGATCACGCTCGTCTTGCCGGCACACGGCGCGCCGGTGATCACATACCAGCAGGTTTTCTTCATGACGCCGTCAGCGTTCTCGAACTGGTTCGCCCGTAATCGCCCCCCCACTGGCCCCCACTCATAGCAGAGGACAGGGGAACTGGAAACGGGTCTGAAAATTTATCGGCTCCGGGTTCCGAGCGTTATCCTTCAATTTCAAAGACCCGTTTTAAAGACCCGTAATCGGACATCGCTTCCAAGGAGATGCAACATTGCGGATGGTGACCATAAAAACGCTTGCATCACGCCAGGACCGGATCGCCGTGCTCGGGCTGGGCTACGTGGGGCTGCCCCTGGCGGTCCATCTGTCGCGGCATTTTTCCGTGGTGGGTTACGACGCCAAGGCCCGTCGCGTCCAGGAGCTGCGCGCCGGCGAGGATCGCACCCTGGAAGTCGAGCCAGAGCGCTTGGCAGCGGCGGACGTCGAATTTTCCGCCGATCCGGCCTGCCTCTCCCGGTGCCGGCTGATCATCGTGGCCGTGCCTACGCCCATCGACCGCCACCGGCGCCCGGACCTGGGACCTCTGCAGAGCGCGTCGATCACCGTGGGGCGGCATCTGGCCGCGGGCGCCTGCGTGGTGTTCGAATCCACGGTGTTTCCCGGAGCCACCGAGGAGGTTTGCGTCCCGCTGCTCGAGGCCCACTCCGGCATGCGCCTGGGGCAGGGGTTTACCGTCGGCTATTCGCCCGAGCGCATCAACCCCGGAGACCGGCAGCATACCCTGGAGACCATCGTCAAGGTGGTGGCCGGATCCGACCCGTCCACCCTGGATCTGCTGGCCCGGGTCTACGGCACCGTGGTCAAGGCCGGGATCCACAAGGCCCCGAGCATCCGGGTGGCGGAAGCCGCAAAGGTGATCGAAAACACCCAGCGCGACCTGAACATCGCCCTGATGAACGAACTGGCCATGATCTTCCACCGCATGGGGATCGACACCCGCGAGGTGCTGGCCGCGGCCGGCACCAAGTGGAACTTTCTGCCCTTCTCCCCCGGGCTGGTGGGTGGGCACTGCATCGGCGTCGATCCATACTACCTGACCTTCAAAGCCGAGAGCCTGGGCTACCATCCGGAGATGATCCTGGCGGGCCGGCGCATCAACGACAACATGGGCAAGTACGTGACCGACCAGGCCGTCAAACTGCTGATCCGCGCCGGCCGGCCGGTGCGTGGCGCCCGGGTGGCGGTGCTAGGGTTGACCTTCAAAGAGGATGTGCCGGATCTGCGCAACACGCGGGTGGTGGACATCGTTCAGGAACTGGAACAGTACGGCATCGAGGTCCTGGTCCACGACCCCATGGCCGATGCCCGAGAGGCGCAGGACTATTACGGCATCACGCTGCGCTCCTTTGCCGAACTGGCCCCGGTGCAGGCCGTCATCCTGGCGGTGGGCCACAGGGCCTACCGGGCGATGGGGCCGGACTCCATCGCCGCGCTGTTTGGCGCCGACAAGCCGCTGGTGCTGGACCTCAAGGGCATTTTGGAGGCATCCGTCTCCGACGGCCTCATGACCTGCTGGCGCCTTTAGGAAAGGGCCTTCCGGCGCCTCGATCCTCGGGGCCGCCCGAGGCTCATCCGCCGGCCACGTGCAGCTGAACCTGATGGGCGGCCATCAGGTCCTGGATCGCCCGGCCCGGCGGACGGTCCGTGAACAGGGCGTCCACGGCGCTCAGGGGTGCCAGGCGCACCATAGCGTTGCGGCCGAACTTGGAATGGTCCGCCGCCAGAAAAACGGTGCGGGAATTGGCGATGATCGCCTGGGCCACCCGCACGTCCTGGTAGTCGAAATCCAGGAGGGTCCCCTCGGCGTCGATTCCTCCGGCCCCCAGAATTCCGAAATCCGCTTTGAACTGGGTGATGAAGTCGATGGTGGCCGGTCCGGTGGTGCACCGATCCCGGTTGCGGATCCGGCCGCCGGCCACCAGCACTTCGCAGTTGTCGTTGTTGCCCAGGATGGCCGCCACGTTGAGATTGTTGGTGATGACGCGCAATCCCTGGCGGTCCACCAGCTGTTTGGCCACTTCCTCGTTGGTGGTGCCGATCCCGATCAGACAGGAGGCCTTGTCCGGGATCTGGCGGGCCAGAAGGGCCGCGATACGGCGCTTCTCGGCCAGATAGAGGACCTGGCGGGCAGTGTAGGGGTGGTTCTCGGCGCTCATGGGAAGGTCAACCCCGCCGTGATGGCGACGCAGCCGGCCGCCGGCCGCCAGGTGCTTGATGTCGCGGCGTACGGTTTGCGGCGTGACCCCCAGATGCCGGGCCAGCCAATCGATGGAAACGAATCCCTGGCCCTGGACCAGGGTGACGATCTGTTGCTGCCGCAGGGACATCTTCTCGCGCGGTTGCGCCTTGACGGCCATCTGCCCGTACTCCCGCTGCCGGTTCCCACGGATGGTGGCGCCGGCACCCGTCTTGTGAGTCTTCTGGGGGAATCCGGCCGGACCCGAAGGGGGGGGCCGGCGCCCGAGCCTCGCTGATTCCTCCGGCCTCTTAGCACCCCCTGGAGAGCTGAACAAAGCAAATTTCGAAAAAGTTCTAAATTGAACAATCAGCTCCCAAATATGTGCGCAAACGAAAACATTTGTTGTCATGCGCACATTAGTTGCGTATATCCAGCTCCATGACAACACTGCACACACCGGTTCTGATCATCGGCGCCGGCGCCACCGGCGCCGGGGTGGCCCGGGATCTAGCCCTGCGCGGAGTGGCCAGTCTCGTGGTGGAGCAGGCGGACATCAACGCCGGCGCCTCGGGAGCCAACCACGGCCTGCTGCACAGCGGCTGCCGCTATGTGTCCAACGACGCCCACACGGCCCGCGAATGCCATGAGGAGAGCCTGCGCCTCAAACGGCTCATGCCCCAGTGCATCGAGGATACCGGGGGGCTGTTCGTGGCCGTGGCCGGCGACGACGAAGATTACGTGGCCCGCTTTCCCGATCTTTGCCGTCAGTGCGGAATTCCCGTGACTCCGCTGGCCCCGGCCGAGGCCCGGCAGATGGAACCGGCCCTTTCGGAGCACACCATCGCCGCCTTTCAGGTCCCGGATGCCAGCATCGATCCGTTCCGGCTGGTGATCCAGCATCTGGATCAGGCCGTGGAACTCGGCGCGCGCCTTTTGCGCTACCATCGGGTGGTGGAGATGGCCCCCTGCCGGGGCGCCGTGCGCTCCGTCACCCTCTACGACAGCAAGGCCCAAAAGACCGTCACGGTGCAGGCCGATCAGATCGTCAACGCCGCTGGCGCCTGGGCAGGGCAGGTGGCCGCCCTGGCCGGGGCTGGCCTGCCCATGCGCTACTCCAAGGGGACCCTGGTGGTGACCCACAGCCGCATGACCCATCGGGTGATCAACCGGCTGAGGCCTCCGGGCGACGGGGACATCCTGGTCCCGGGCGGGACGGTGTCGATTCTGGGTACCACCTCGGTAACCATCGATGACCTGGGCCAGATCTGGCCCACCGTCTCCGAGACCGATCGGATCGTGGCCGAAGGCAGCCGCATGGTGCCATCCCTGGCCAGGGCCCGTTTCATCCGGGCCTATGCCGGGGTGCGTCCCCTGGTGGATCCGAGGCCCCGGGACGGGAACGATCGCCAGATCAGCCGCGGCTTCGTTCTCATGGACCACGGCGCCGACGGGATTGCCAACCTCGCCACCATCACCGGCGGCAAGCTGAGCACGTTTCGCATCATGGCGCGTGAAACCGCCGACCAGGTCTGCCGCCGGCTGGGGATCGCGGCCCCTTCTCTCACCGGCTCCCAGCCCCTGCCGGATCCGCCCCAGACGGCCTGGTCCGAGCCGGGTCGCAGCTCGCGGATCTGGCTGCGGCAATCCAGACCGGATGATCGCCTCCTTTGCGAGTGCGAAATGGTATCCGAAAAGATGGTCGACGAGGTGCTGGACCGGCTCCGTACCCGGGGAGTCTGCCCGGAGCTGCACGCCCTCGCGGTGCGTACCCGGGTGGGCAAGGGGGCCTGTCAGGGCGCCTTCTGCAGCCTGCGTCTGCTGGCCCATCTGTACCAGCGGGAAGCCGTATCCGGAGCGGCGGGGCTGGGCCAGCTGCGGCGGTTTTTCGAAGAGCGCTGGAAAGGCCAGCGGCCGGTGCTCTGGGACGGTCAACTGGCCCAGGCCGAACTGAGCGAAGCCCTGTACTGCGGCCTGCTGGGGCTTGAACGCGAGGGGGCCACGGCTTTCGAGGCCTGGAGGTCCCCATGAGACCCGGATTCCTGGGAGACTGCGATGTGGCCGTCATCGGCGCCGGTCTGGCCGGCAGCGCGGCGGCGGTCTTCGCCGTGGACAGGGGGCTTTCCACCCTGGTTTGCGGCGACTCGGGACAAAGTTGTTTCGCCAGCGGGCTCTTTGACCTTCTCGGGGCCCATCCGGCCGACAGCGATCGCTTTCTGGCCGACCCCTGGGAAGGGCTAGAGGCCCTGCGGCGCCATTGTCCGGATCACCCCTACGCCCGGTTGCGGCGGGAACAGATTCAAAGCGCGGTGGCGGCCTGGCTGGCCCATCTGGCGGACTGCGGTCTGGCGTACCGGCATCAGCCGCAGCGCAATCTGCTGGTGCTGACGGCGGCGGGCACCCTCAAGCCGACCTATGCCGTGCCGCCCACGGTCTGGCCCGGGATCCAGGCCCTGGCCGAGGGCAAGCGTGCCCTGATCGCCGGCTTTCACGGGTTGCGAGAATTTTCGGCCCATCAGATCGCCGCGGTGGCGGCCCGCCTCTGGCCATCGCTGCGCCCGGTATGCCTCGATTTCCCGGACGGCCGCCCCGGGGCGGAGCGCGCCCCCGAACTGATGGCCATGGCCGTGGTGCGCGAAGAGGTGCGCCGCCGTCTGGCCGAGGCGTTGCGCCAGGCTGCCGCGGACGCCGAGGTGGTGGGGCTGCCGGCGGTGCTGGGTCGGCAGGCCGACGAGCGCTGGTGGCGGGATCTGCAGGCGCGCGTGGGCAGGCCGATCTTCGAGATTCCGACCCTGCCCCCGTCTTTGCCCGGGCTGCGCTTGCGCGAGGCCCTGACCGACAGGATGCGCCGTTCCGGGATGGACCTGGCCGTACCGGGCCGCGTGCAGCGGGTGGAGATCCAGCAGCGCCACTTCCATCTCGAACTGGTCGAAGGACACCAGAGCCGGCGGGTCCTGGCGCGATCGCTCATCGTGGCCACGGGCCGGTTTCTCGGTGGCGGGCTGACGGCCGACCGCCAAACGATCCGTGAACCGCTTCTCGATCTGCCGGTGGTTCAGCCGCCCCATCGCCGCGACTGGCACCGGCCCCGCTTTTTCGATCCGGCGGGCCATCCCATCAACCGCTGCGGACTGGTGGTGGACGATGCTTTTCGGCCCCTGGACGCCAGGGGACGGGCGGTTCACCCCCGGCTGGCGGCCGCTGGCACCATCCTGGCCGGTCACGACTGGGCTCGGGAAAAATGCGGCTCGGGCCTGGCGGTGGCCAGCGCCTGGGCGGCGGTAAATACCCTGGCCCGTGAGCTGGACGGCAAAGCACCGCGGCCGCTGGCCTGACCACCAACATACCCGGTTGGCTGACTTCGTTTTTTCCCACAGGGAGGTTGTCCGGTGCGTTCCATCCAGGAGTGGCCCGCTCAGCGGCGGCGCGGTGTTACCCACGTGCTTTGCGATATCGACGACACGTTGACGATCAACGGGCGGCTGCCCGCCGCGGCCCTGGAGGGCATGGAGCGCCTCGGAGGCGCCGGGATCCGGGTCATCCCCGTCACAGGCCGCCCGGCCGGCTGGTGCGACCACATGGCCCGCATGTGGCCGGTGGAGGCGGTGGTGGGGGAAAACGGCGCTTTTTATTACCGCTACGATGCCGCCAGACGGAAAATGGTGCGGCGCCATGTCCGCTCCGATGCCCAACTGGCCGCGGATCGGCTGCGGCTGGACGCGATCCGCGACCGGGTTCTGAAAGAAGTGCCCGGCTGCGCCGTAGCCTCGGACCAGGCCTTTCGGGTGGCGGATCTGGCCATTGATTTTTGCGAGGACGTGCCCGCCTTGCCCGAGACGGCCGTAGATCGCATTCTGGCCTGTTTCACCGAAGCCGGAGCCCGGGCCAAGGTCAGCTCGATCCACGTCAACGGCTGGTTCGGCGACTACGACAAACTCAGCACCACCCGGCTGCTCTTCGCCGAAGTCTTCGCCACCGATCTGGAAATCATCCGCGAGCGGATCGTCTTTGCCGGAGACTCGCCCAACGATGCGCCCATGTTCGCCTATTTTCCCCAGAGCGTGGGGGTGGCCAACGTCAGCCGCTTCGCCGATCGTATGACGGCCCTGCCGGCCTGGATCACCAGGGCCGAGGGGGGATTCGGATTTGCCGAAATGGTCGGGCGGCTGCTCGAGGCCGGAGAAATGTCATGCGGCGGCCTGAAATAGGACCGGTTCAAAGCCGCTGATAGCCACCGACCTCATGTCAATCCCGCGGTACGCCTCTACTTTTCCCGCTCCACCAGCCCCTTGACGAACCAGCGCTGCATGAAAAGGACCACCAGGACGGGCGGCAGCATCACGATCAGGGCCCCGGCCAGGGCCACGTTCCAGTCGGGCACGTCGTCCACGTCGGGGATCAGGTGCTGCAGGCCGATGACAGCGGTGGTCATCTCCCGGCGGGTGGTAATCAGCAGGGGCCACAAATACTGGTTCCAGCCGTAGACGAACTCGATGACCACCAGGGCCGCGATGTTGGTTTTGGACAGGGGAAAGAGGATCTTGCGCAAAAACAGCATCGGCGTGGCCCCGTCCATCTTGGCGGCCTCGCACAGCTCCTCGGGCACGGTGAGGTAGAACTGGCGAAAGAGGAAGGTGCAGGTGGCCGAGGCCACCAGGGGCAGGATCAGGCCCGGGTAGCTGTCCAGCAGACTCAGCTCCAGGCGGATCTGGATATCGTTTTGCAGGAACCAGCCCACCAGGGCTTCGATGTGCAGCAGTTCCACCATGGCCTGGAGGGGGCTGAAGAGGTTGGCGGCCATCTCGTAGGTGGGCAGGATGCGCACCTCCACCGGCAGCATCAGGGTGCAAAAGACACTGGCAAAGGCCACGGAGCGCAGGCGGTAGTCGAAATAGACGATGGAAAAGGCGCCCAGCATGGAGACGCAGATTTTGCCGAAGGTGATGCCCGAGGCCATGATGAACGAGTTCAACAGCAGGGTGCCCAGGTTCCCTTTTTGCCAGGCGGCCTGGATGTTGACCCAGAACTGGTCGCCGAAAAACAGCGGCATGGGCACCTGCGAGACCATTTCCAGGGGCAGGGTGGCGGCGATCAGGGCGTAGAAGATGGGAAAGCCGACGATGCAGATGCCCAGGGCCAGGAAGATGTAGGTCAACAGATCCAGGATGGGGGTTTTTTCGACCATGGCGCGCTATCCGGCGTACTGTACCTTGCGTTCGACGTACTTGAACTGCAGGACGGTGATAAGGATGATCAGGGCCATCAGAACGACGGACTGGGCCGCGGAGGAACCCAGATTCAGTCCCACGAATCCATCCTTGTAGACCTTGTAGACCAGGGTGGTGGTCATCCCCCCCGGACCGCCCTGGGTGATGGTGTGAATCACCCCGAAAGTGTCGAAAAAGGCGTAGATGATGTTCATGACCATCAGGAAAAAGAGGGTCGGCGAGAGCAGGGGAAAGATGATGGCCCAGAAGCGGCGCGTGGGGCCGGCACCGTCCATGGCGGCCGCCTCGATGAGCGAGTGGGGGATGGCCTGGAACCCGGCCAGAAAGAAGACGAAGTTGTAGCTGATCTGCTTCCAGGCGCTGGCCACGATGATGAGCACCAGAGCGTCGGTGCCGTTGAGAATCGGGTTCCAGTCGATGCCCAGGGTGCGCTTGAGAAAAAAAGCCACCACCCCGTAGTTGGGATGCAGCAAAAAGAGCCACAGAATTCCGGAGATGGCCGGGGCCACGGCATAGGGCCAGATGAGCAGGGTGCGGATGGCGGCCTTGGCCCTCAGGGCGCGGTTGGCCTGGCTGGCGATGAACAGGCCGAGGAGCAGGGCCGTCAGGGCCGTGGCGGCGCTGAAACCCAGGGTGATCCCCACGCTTTTGAGATAGAGCGGATCGGTGAACAGGTCCTTGAAGTTGTCGAACCAGACCCACTGGTCGCGCCCGCCGAAGGGATTCGAGATCATCATGGACTGGGCGATACCGTGAACGGCCGGCCAGTAGAAAAAGGTCAGGGTCACCAAGATCTGGGGAAAAATGAGCAGGTAGGGCAGAAGGGGAGCCTTGAAATGGGCGCGTTTGATCATGGGTCAGTCGTCACTGGTGATGGGTCATTTCCCAGTGTCCTGGAAAAATTCCGGCCGGTTGACATGGACCCCGGATCAAGTCCGGGGTGACGGGCACGTTTTCGGGCTCGCTTCTGGCCCTCGTCCGCCATTCCTGTGAAAACAGGAATCCATGTCATCAGGCGGAAAGGATCGGCTACTTGTTGGCCTTCTCGAAGGCCCGCAGCTGTTCGTTGCCGCGTTTGACCGCGTCCTCGATACCCTGCTGGGCGGTCTTCTTGCCGGCCCAGACGTTCTCGAGCTCTTCGTTGATGATGTCGCGGATCTGAATGAAGTAGCCCACCCGGATCCCGCGGGAGTTCTTGGTGGTCTTGCCGCGCATCAACTGTTTGATGCCCACCTCGTCCAGGGGATTCTGCGTGTAGTAGCCGGCCTTTTTCAGGTTTTCATAGGCTTCGACGGTGATGGGGAAATAGCCGGTCTTTTGGTGCCAGGCCTCCTGGTTTTCCGTCTGGGCCAGAAAGGCCATGAAGGCCGCCACCCCTTTGTAGTCCTTTTCCGCGTGGCCCTGCATCACCCACAGGGAAGCCCCGCCGATGATGCTGTTGAGCGGTTGGGCCATGTTGGCTTCCACCGGCATGGGAGCCGCGTCCCAGGCGAACTGGGCCGTCTTTTTCAGCGCCCCGATGCGGCTCACCGAATCGATGTAGAGGGCGGCGTGCTGGCCCACGAAGGCGGCCTGGGGTCCCTGGAACTTCTGTCCGCTGTAGGCGAAGCGGCCGTCGCCGGTCCAAGACTGGAGACGGGCGATGTGGCTGACCACCTGGGGATTGTTGAAGGCCAGCTCGCAGTCCAGGCCTTCGTAGCCGTTGGCCCGGGTGGCAAAGGGCAGGTCGTGCATGGCGCCATAGTTTTCGACCATGGTCCAGGACTGCCAGCCGACCACCAGACCGGCCTCGACGCCCTGGGCGACGAGCTTGGCGGTGTATTCGCCCACCTCGTCCCAGGTCCGGGGCGGGCCGTTCAGCCCGGCCTTGGCCAGCAGATCCTTGTTGTAGTACATCACCGGGGTCGAGGAGTTGAAGGGCATGGAGAGCAGCTTGCCCTCGTCGGAGACGTAGTAGCCCAGCACTGGCTGCAGGTACTTGCTCCAGTCGACGGTGTAGCCGGCGTCGGCCATCAGCTGATGGACCGGATAGATGGCCCCGGAGAGCATCATGGTCAGGGTGCCCACCTCGAAGCACTGGAGGATGTGGGGCTGCTTCTTGGCCCGGAAGGCGGCGATGGCGGCGTTGACCGCCTCGTCGTAGTTGCCCTTGTAGGTGGCTTCCACCACGTAGTCTTTCTGCGAGGCGTTGAAATTGGTCACGATCTCGTTGAGGGCGTCGGCGTTGGCCCCCTTCATGGAATGCCACCACTGCAGCGTCGTGGGTTGGGCCAGGGCCGGTGCGCAAACCACCAGCACCAGCGCGGCGGCGGCCATCCAGATCCCGAAATTCCGTTTTCTCATGAGCGGTCTCCTTTCATACGGTGAATGATTCGGTTGACCAACGGGTCGTAATGCCGACGGCGTCGGCGCGGTGAAATCAGCGGGCGACATACGGGCTCTACCTTTACCCCAGGAGGGACAAAACCGCAATCAAGAAGCGCCGCCGCGCTTCGATCTTGAAAGGTCGGCCGGATTGCAGTAAGGCAGGGTGCGTTGCGCGAAAAATTTTTCTTCCGCCACAGAGGAGCGTTGCATGGCCAGTGTCGTTCTGGAAAAGGTCTACAAGCGGTTCGGCAAAACCGAAGTGGTCCACGGGGTGAGCCTCGACATCCGGGACCTGGAATTCGTGGTCCTGGTGGGCCCTTCGGGGTGCGGCAAATCCACCCTGCTGCGGATGGTGGCCGGACTCGAGGAGATTTCCCAGGGCACGATCCGCATCGGCGACCGGGTGGTCAACGACCTGGCGCCCAAGGACCGCGGCTGCGCCATGGTGTTCCAGAACTACGCCCTGTACCCCCACATGAACGTCTACAAGAACATGAGCTTCGGCCTGGAGCTCAAGCGCACCCCCAAGGCCGAAATCGAACGGCGGGTGTCCGAGGCGGCCCGCATCCTGGGCCTCGACGAACTGCTGCGCCGCAAGCCCCACGAACTTTCCGGCGGCCAGCGCCAGCGGGTGGCCATGGGGCGCGCCATCGTGCGCAACCCTTCGGTCTTTCTCTTCGACGAGCCCCTGTCCAACCTGGACGCCAAGCTGCGCAACCAGATGCGCACCGAAATCAAGCGACTCCACCAGACGGTCAACACCACCGTGATCTACGTGACCCACGACCAGATCGAGGCCATGACCCTGGCCGACCGCATCGTGGTGTTGCGCGACGGGCGTATCGAGCAGGTGGGAACGCCCCTGGAGGTTTTTGAAAAGCCCGACAACACCTTCGTGGCCGGGTTCATCGGCAGCCCGCCCATGAACCTGCTGCCCGCCGGGGTGGTGCGCCGGCAGGAGGCGTTGTGGCTGCGCTTCAGCGACGGCTTCCAGCTTCCCGTGCCGCCCCGGCCCGGGGCCCGGATAGACGAGGGGATGGCGGTGATCGCCGGGCTGCGGACCGAAGATCTGGGGCTGGCGGCCAACGGGTCGCGCCTGCCGGCCGCCTGGGTGGTCGAAGGGCTGGTGGAGGTGGTGGAGCCTCTGGGCAGTGAGACCCATCTGCACATGGATTTCGACGGGGTCAAGCTCACCGCCCGCAGCGAGGGCAGCCGTGCGGTGAAGGCCGGCTCGCGCCTGCCGATCGGCATGAACCTCGCGCATCTGCACATCTTCGACGCCCACAGCCGTCAGGCCATCTACTGAGAAGCCTTCCTTTCGCCTGATGGACGCCGGGCTGGGCGCCGGCTATCCGGCATACGCCTTCCGGCCGAACCCAAAGGCCGTTCTCATCCTGCAAGCCCCCTGCTGCGGGCCCTGCGCCGGCAAGCCTTTTGCCCCCCGGGCCTCCTGTGGGGGCGATGGTGCCGGGGGCCGGCCGTCAAGGTCCGTTTTGCCCGTCGATCAGCAGCACCTGCAGATCCATCACGTTGGTGCGCGTCGGGCCGGTGACGACCAGATCCCCGAGCCGTTCGAACAACGGGTAGGCGTCGTGGCCGTGCAGATGGCGGCGCGCATCAAGGCCGGCGGCTTTGGCCCGGGCCAGGGTGGTGCCGTCCACCATGGCGCCGGCCGCGGCGGTGGGGCCGTCCGTGCCGTCGCTGCCGGCGCTCAGGAACAGGATTCCCTCACAATTGGCGATCTCGAGGGCCGCGGCCAGGGCCAGCTCCTGGTTGCGGCCCCCCTGGCCGTGGGATGCCATGGTCACCGTGGTCTCGCCCCCGCAAAGGATGCAGGCCGGAGGGCGGATCGGATGACCGCTGTGCCGGATTTCCAGGGCGACGGCGGCCAGCACGGCGGCCACGTGGCACGCTTCGCCCCGGATCCTCGAGGAAAGGATCAAGGTCTGGTACCCAAGGGCCGCAGCCCGGTCCCGGGCCGCGGCCAGACCGTCGAGATTGCGGCCCACCACGACGTGTTGAACCCGGGAAAAGGCGTCATCGCCCTTCTTGGGCGTCTCGCTGATGCGACCGGCGGCCCCGGCTTCCAGGTGGCTCAGGACCGCTGCGGGCATGCGGCCGGAGATGCGATGGCGGGCGATGATACCCAAAGCGTCGGCGAAGGTCCCGCTGTCGGGAACGGTGGGCCCCGAGGCGATGGCCGCCAGGTCATCGCCCACCACGTCCGACAGGATCAGGGTGATCAGCGTGGCCGGAAAAGCGGCCCGGGCCAGTCGCCCGCCCTTGACCGCCGACAGATGCTTGCGGACGGTATTGATTTCATGGATCGCGGCGCCGCAGGCCAGAAGGGTCCGGGTGGCGGCCTGCTTGTCGGCCAGGGTGAGTCCTTCGGCCGGCAGGGCCAGCAGGGACGATCCCCCGCCGGAGACCAGACAGAAGACCAGATCCTCTGGTCCGGCCTCGGCCGCCTGGGCCAAAACGGCTTCGGCCCCCCGGCGGCTGTTGTCGTCGGGCACCGGGTGGCCGGCCTCCAGGATCCTGACACGGGACAGGCGGGCGCCATGGCCATACTTGACCACCACCACGCCCCCCGCCATGCGCTCGGCGAGGATGCTCTCCACGGCTTTTGCCATGGGCGCCCCGGCCTTTCCGGTCCCCACCACATGCACCGCCCGAAAGGTGTTCAGATCGTAAGCCCTTTCTGCCACCCGCAGAACATCGCCGCAACGTTTCAGATGGCGGGCCACCGCCTCTTGCGGGTCCACGGCGGCCAGGGCCGCGTCGAAAATCCGGCGTGCATCGGTGCGCGGTGCGGCGGACGGATTGTTCATCAAACCGGCTCCATTCGTCAGGTTGAGACCTTATCGTATGTCCCAGATTGGGACCATGATACCGCCATGCACTGGGCAGGCCAAGCCCTGGGCGCTTTGTGCTCCCAAAAAAAATGCCGGTCGGACGGCGGGCCCCGAGGCGGAAGGTAGGGCCGGCACCGCCCGGCCGGCGGCCGGGAGGGTCGTTTCTCGGTCAATTCTACTTGGTCAGATGCTTCATCAGATCCGGGATGATTTTGTAGAAGCTAAAGGCGCCCAGGAAGATGCAGTAGATCGGCACCACCCACTTCCACAGCTTCGACGGAAAGACCTTCACGGCATACGGGGCGGCCACGGCCGCCACCATGCTGCCCAGGAGCATCGACGGCAGCAGAATGTAATCAATGGTCATGCTGGTGCCGACGGCCAGAGAGATCCAGACGAAGATTGAAAACACGCAGACGACCCCTTCGCTCAGGGCGGTGACGGCCAGCATGCTTTTCACCGGGACTCCCGACAGCAACCCACCCACCGTGACCACCGGGCCGTAGCCACCGCCCCCGACCCCCTTGTTGAAGCCCGCCAGGGCCGCGAAAAGGAGCATCTTCATCGGTTTGTAAGGCCTTTCTTTACCGCTTTTAAAGAGCATGGCACCGCCCATCATCAGCAGCAATAACACCACGTAAAGCTTGATCCAGAGCTTGTGGACCTTAAAGACCGCATAGACGGCGGTGACTGAGAGGGCCACGGTGATGCATCCGGTCACCGCTACGAAGATGGCCAGCTTGACCGGTTCGGACATCGGTTTGAACTTCCACTCCACGTTGCCGAACTCGTTGTGCAGAAAGGCGCCCACCAGCCCGGCGCAGGCCTGCTGGATCATCACCGCGGGGACCACCTGCTTGGGATCAAAGCCGATCACCAGCAGCAGGGGCGTCATGGCGGCCCCGTAGCCCATGCCGGCCGAGGCGTCGAGAAACTCGAGGATGATGGCCAGGACCACCACCCCCCAGAAGATCGTCCACTCATTGGTTCCCATCCAGCCGCGGGCCTTGACGACATCCGAGGGCAGGCGGGCGAAGCCTTCGAACGGATTGCCAGCCAGCCAGCAACCGATGACGAAAACGACCGCAAAGGCGGCAAATCCCCAGAGCGCGGCCGTGATTTCGTGCTTCTCGGGCTTGAGCCGTTCCATGATCGTCGGTTTCGCCCTTTCCAGTTCTTCAGCCACTTCCCAGCCCATTCGCTTCTCGACCTTTTCCATCGGCGCCTCCTTGGATTGGATTGACACAAGATTTGCGCATCCTTAAAGAATCCATTTCCTTGCCCACCGGGTAATGCAACCTGGCGGCCAATTCCGAATGCCGGCCTGATGAAATTTCAACCCATTGAATTTAAAATGCTTAATTCTAACTGTCGCGACCGTGGAGGCCAGGACCCGACGCCGCCGGGGACCCGCCTGCCAGCGCGGGCTGGCAGCCGATGGGCGAAAGGAAGGCTAATTTGCAGCAATGTCGACAGGTTGCGATTGGTGCAAGAAAACACGGGGCTGCCAGGGGGAACTTGCACCCCTTCACCAGGGACCGCCGCAAAGGGCAGTCGCGGGGAAAATGGCTGGTTTCGATCGCGGGAAATCCACCGGATCCCCAAAGCCGGCGTCTTCGGGGGAAAACCGGCATCCTGTTCAGCGGAAGTCTTCCGAACGGATCTGGCAGCGTTTCATAATCTGTTGCAGGCTCTGGCGCTCGAGCCCGGCCATCTGGGCCGCCTGGGTCACGTTGCCGCCGCTGGCGCGCAGGGCCCGGGAGACGTAGTCGCGGTTGAAGGCCGTCAGGGTCGCCTGTTTGGCTTCCTGATAGGGTCTAATGACCGCTTCGGCCCCACTGCCGGGAGTCGCCGCCAGAGGGGCGGCGGTCCAACCCACGTCCTCGACCTCCAGCGTGTCGCGGGTCGACATGACCACGGCGCGCTTGATCACGTTTTCCAGTTCGCGCACGTTGCCCTCCCAGCGGTGGGCCAGCATTCGCCGAAGCAGTTCGGGGCTGATGCGTTTCTTGGGCCTCTCGTAGGCGCGGCAGGCGGCGGCCAGGAAATGGTCGATGAGCAGGGGCAGGTCCTCGAGGCGTTCGCGCAGGGCCGGCATGCGCAGGTTGACCACGTTGAGCCGATAGTAGAGATCTTCGCGGAATTGGCGCGCGGTCACCTTGGCCTTGAGATCGCAGTTGGTCGAAGCCACCACCCGCACATCCACCACCTGGCTCCTGGGGTCTCCCAGGGGTTTGATCTCCTTGTCCTCAATGGCCAGGAGGAGCTTGGTCTGGACCGGCAGCGAGATGTCGCCGATTTCGTCCAGATAGATGGTGCCGCCGTCGGCGGCCTGGAACATCCCCTGCTTGTCGCCGGTGGCGTGGGTAAAAGCCCCCTTGCGGTACCCGAACAGCTCGCTTTCCAGGATCTGTTCGGGAATCGCCGGACAGTTGACGCGCACGAAAGGCTTGCGGCAGCGCGGGCTCATGGCATGGATGGCCATGGCCGCCAGGTTTTTGCCGGTGCCGGACTCGCCGCCGATCAGGACCGTCACGTCGGCGCGGCTGATCATCTGGATCGTCTCGTAGATCTTTTGCATCCGGGCGCTGACCCCGATCAGGTTCTCGAAGCGCTCGGTATGGCCAATCCGTTCGCGCAGGTTGAGGTTTTCGCGCAGCAGCCGGCCGCGTTCGATCGCCTTTTGCAGCAGCAGGACGAGGGTGTCGCTGTCAAAGGGTTTGGTGATGAAATCGTAGGCCCCTTTCTTGATGGCGCTCACCGCCACATCCACGCTGCCAAAGGCGGTCATCATGATTACGGTGAGCAGACGATCGCACGCCTGGAGCCGCTCGAGCAGGGCCAGGCCGTCGATCCCGGGCATGCGAATGTCGATCAGGGCAACCTCGAAGGGCTGATGGGCCGCCATTTCCAGGGCCCCGGCCCCGTCCGTGGCGGTTACGACCTCCACTTCGGGCAATTCGACGCGCAGGGTTCGTTCCAGCAGGGCCAGCATCTTGGCCTCGTCGTCGACGATCAGGATACGGGTGCTCATCGGCCTCCACTCTCCTTGAGGGGCGTATCGGGCGCCTGGGGCAGTTCCACGGTAAAGGCCGTCATCTGATCCGGACGGCTGGTTACGAGGATGCGCCCCCCATGCTCCTGGACGATCCCGTAACTCACCGACAGGCCCAGGCCGGTCCCCTGGCCCACCGGTTTGGTGGTAAAAAAGGGGTCGAAGACCCGCTCGAGGTGCTCGGCGGCGATGCCCGGACCGTTGTCCTCCACGACCAGTCCCACCATGGCGCGATCGGGCCACCGGAGGGTGGCCGCCCGCACCCGGCCGTCGGCGGCCACCGCCTGGCGGGCGTTGATCAGCAGGTTGACGATCACCTGGCGTAATTTGTCCGCGTCTCCGAACACCTCCGGCACCGGCACCGAAGTGTCGATCTCCAGGGTGATGTGGGCCATCTCGAAGTCGTGGCGCACGATGGCGGCCACTTCCTCGATGAGTTCGGACAGGCGCACCGGCGCCAGCCGGGTCTCGGTCTTGCGTGCGAAGTTGAGCAGGGCCTGAACGATGTTTTTACACTTGAGGGCCTCTTCCTTGATGATTTCCAGATCCGCGCGCTGCTGGGAGCCGGAGGGGGCCTCGCGCCACAGAAGCCCGGCATAGCCGAGGATCAGTCCCAGGGGATTGTTGATCTCGTGGGCCACGCCGGCCGAAAGCTGGCCCAGCGAGGCGAGCCGGTCGGCGCGCAGCAGCTGCTTTTCGATGGCCCTGCGCAGGCTGATGTCTTTGACGATTCCTTCCAGGGCCAGACTGTTTTCGGCCTCGTCGCGCTGCAGGGAACAACTGAAAAGCACCTCTTTGTAGACCTTGTCACGGGTGCACCAGATCGATTCCCGGTCCCGGACAAATCCATTCCGGCGCATCTCCTCCACCAGTTTGCGGAAATCCTCCCCGCTGGCGAAAATTTTATCCAGGCTCGGCAGGTCGCCGCTGGTGTCGTGCCGATCCAGCCCCAGAAGGGCTTTTCCGGCCGGGTTGGTGTCATTGAGCTTCCCGTTTCCGTCGGCCATGAAGATCATGTCCATGGAATTCTGGTAAATGCGACGATACTTGCGTTCGGAGGCCTCGAGGATGTTCCGGGATTGGGCCAATTCTGCCAGCGACCGTTTGAGGGAATGGAGCATCGCGTCGAAGGATTCGCCCAAATGCTGGATTTCGTCTCCGCAGTGGCGCTGGTAATAACCGCAGGACTGGCAGGTCGCCACCTGGGCTTCTGTGTCCCCCTCGTTTCCGTCCCGCCAGGCGCGGGCCACCCAGCAGCGGCGGGTGAAATCCCCATGCAGAGGGCAATCGGACCGCCCGCAGGCCTTGACCTGCCAGCATGCCGCCGTGATGGGTGGCCCCACGCGGGTGTCCAGATCTCCGGCATTGACGCGGCTCAAAGCCTTTCGCAGATGGGAAAGCCGGCGGGTCACGTTTTCCGAAAGCCGAAAGCCGACAATGGCGGCGATGAAAAGCGCCAGGGCGAGCTGGGCAAAGGCATCCCCGAGAACGCGTCGAATGGTCAGGACCGCCTGCTGCCGGGAAAGCCCCAAACGCACCATTCCCACGCGGTCTGCGTCGGCCAAAACCGGCGCGGCAAAATCATAGATCCGCCTGTTGCCGGTATCCAGCAGGCGAATGGCGCAGCGCTGGCCAGGGCCGGCGAGATTGGCCGTCTTGAGCGCGGTGGGAAATCCATCGTTGAAGGTATGAACCAGGACTTCTCCCCGGCGGTCCATGATAAAGGCGTAGGCCATCCCGTCGCTGCTGCGCACGGCTTCGTCCACCATGTCCTTGAGGCGCAGAAAATCCACCGCCAGGAGTGGGTCCTGGCAGCGGGCCGCCAGATTCACGGCCAGCACCTGGCCTCGTGTCTTGTACTCGCTGCCCATGGCATGGGTGACGGTCCGGTTGACGGCCAGGGCCATCAATCCGCCGGCCAGGAGGACCACGGAGAGGATGCTTACGAAAACTCGGGTTCGGAAACGCAGGACCATTGGGCGACCTCGGTGGGACCGTCCCTGAAGCCTAGACGAATTTTAACGCCCGGTCAACCGCTTCCGCCTTGCTTTAGCCCGTCTTGGCGTGTAACAGAGGGATCAGTCCCTGGGAGACTTCCTCGAATGCGAGAACCGGAGACGCCTTGAAACGCCATGCGCTGTTGGGCTGGATCGCCCTGGTTCTGGTGGCGGCCTGTGACGGGGGAGAGCCGGCCTTCAAGGTCGACTTGAGCGTGCGCGAAACCCCCCGGGTGCACAAGCATGCCGTCGGCATTACCTATGCCTATCTGCCCCAGTACGCCCACACCGTATCCTACCAGAAACACCACCGCCTGGTGGCCTATCTGGCGCAAAAGACCGGGTTGCCCATCCGTCAAGTTTTCCCCGATACTTTCGACGCCCACCTGAAAATGGCCGGCCAGGGGGAGGTCGACCTGTCCTTCACCAATCCCTACGTCTACGTCCTGATGGCGGATCGATACGGCTCTGCAGCCTTTGCCCGCATCGTCGAAAGGGAAGGGGGGAAACGCTACCGGGGGCAGGTGATCTGCCGCGGGGACAACCCCCAGATCCGCTCCCTGGAAGATTGCCGGGGCAAGCGCTGGATTGCCGTGGACCCGGTCTCTGGAGGCGGCTACCTCTTCCCGCTGGCCCTGTTCCACCGCCACGGCTTTTCCCGGAGCGACTTTGCCGAAATCGCCTTTGCCCCGGGCCCCGGCGGGCAGCAGGAGAAAGTGGTGCTGGCGGTGTATGCCGGCAAGTACGACATTGGCACGATTCGCGAGGGAACCCTGGATGTGGTGGCCGCCAGGATCGACCGGGGTGCCATCCGGGTGCTGGCGCAGACGCCCTGGTACCCCGGATGGGTGTTTTGCGCCCGGCGGGGCCTGGATTCGAAGATCGTGGCCGCCGTCCAGAAGGCGCTTGTTCAGCTGGACCCGGAATCCCCGGCCCACCGCGCGATTCTGGAAGCGGCCCAGTTTGTCGGCGTCATCGGCGCTTCGGACCACGACTACGACCTGGTCCGCGAGGCTGTCCAAAACGTGGTGTCCACCCCGACGCCCTGAGGGTTCAGGCGCCGCCCGTTTCCGCCACCCGTGCCACCAGGGCCAGGGACTGCTCGCAAGCGGCGCCGGCGAAACGCAACTGAATGGCCGCCCGCAGCATCTCCAGGCTCAGCACCTCGCGGCGCGCCGCCAAAAAGGCCAGGGCCGCCAGGGAGCGGTCGGCGGACCTGATCTTCAAGGCGCCGAAGTCGACCTCCACGATCTTTGCCGGGCAGGGGGGCAGGGCCACATCGGCGGCCTTGATCACCCGGGCCCCGGCCGGCAGCCCGGCGAAAAGCCGGGAACGGCGCGCCACGCCCTCGGCCGCCAGGGCCATCACCGTGGTGGGGGTTTCGATGCCGGTGTAGCCGATCTCCCCCTCGGTGAGGATCACCTCGCTGATGGAGTGGCCGCGCATCACGGTGATGGGATAGTCGTTTTTCTGGCTGGCGTGCAGGCCGGCCGTCGCTCCGGCCAGGCAGAGCAGTTCGCCGGAGGTGACGGCGCGCTGGCCGGCGCTGCCCAGGATGACGATTTCCTGGCGGCCGGCCTCGACCGGCGCAAATTGCGGCCGGATCCATGCCGGCTCAGCGTCCGGTTCCAGGCTGGCCGCCTCCTGGCGGTAGGCCCGGCCATACTCGGCACGCCGGTTCCGGGCCGCCAGGTCTTCCACCGGCGGCAGCGCGGCCAGATCGGCCTCGATGGCCGCCGGAGTGAGCTTGTTGCGCCGGGTGTAGCGGCCCGGGCAGATGGCCCGGGTCTCCAGCAGGGCAAAGCCTTCGTAGGCGATGGCGGCGGCCATGGCCTCCGCCAACTGGGCATCGTATCCCGAGACGCGGCGCACCCAGGGGGCGCCGGCGGCAGCGGCCACCGCAGCGATGTCCAGGGGAGGCTCCAGGCGGTTGAGAAACCCCGATCCCACCCGCGCCTCGCTGGGAGTGGTGGCCGAGCACTGGCCGCCGGTCATCCCGTAGTTGAAGTTGTTGAGCACCAGCAGGGTCAGATCCACGTTGCGGCGGCAGGCCGAAAGGACATGGGCCCCGCCGATGCCCAGGCCGCCGTCGCCCATGGTGACGATCACGGTCAGCTCCGGCCGGGCCAGCTTGAGGCCGGTGGCGTAGGTCAGGGCCCGCCCGTGCAGTCCGTGAAAGGCGTGGGTGTTGAAAAAAGTGTCGAACAGACCCGAGCAGCCGATATCGCTGACGATGGCCACCTGATGGCCGGCCAGATTCATCCGGGTCAGGGCCTGATCCAGGGCTTGGACCACCCGTTCGTGGCCGCAGCCAGGGCAGAAGACCGGGGGGCGGTGGGGATTGAGCAGGCTCGTCATGACTGGATCACCTCCAGGATCTGCCGCGGCTTGATCAGTTCGCCGTTCATCTGGCCGAAAAAGAGGATGTCTCTGCGGCCCAGGACCCGTTCGATTTCGCGCACGTACTGGCCCAGGTTCATCTCCATGACCACGATGCGGCGGAACGGCCCGGCCAGGCGGGCGATGAGCGCTTCGGGCACGGGCCAGAGGGTCTTGAGCACCAGCAGGGCGGTGGGTTGTCCGGCGGCGTTGCGCTGGACGACCGCACTGCGGGCCGCCCGGGCGGTGACCCCGTAGGCGATCACCAGGGTGTCGGCACCCGGCGCCGGGTGCCAGTCGAAATGGGTAAAGGCCTCGACGTCCGCCAGCAGTTTTTCCGAGAGGCGATGCTGCATGGCGCCGATCTGATCCGCATCGGTGGTGATATAGCCGTCAGGGCCGTGGGTGGACGAGGTCTGGCGCACCAGGCATGCGGCCCCCATGGGCACAAAATCCGGAACCCGGCGGCCCTGGCCGGGGGCGAAGGGCAGATAGGGCTGGTCGGGCGGCGCGATCTGCCGCGAAACCACCGGCGGAAGGCACAGCGCATCCAGGTCCAGGGTCTCGCGGGTCATGGAGACTTCCTTGTTGGCTGCCAGGAAGACCGGGCAGCGATAGGTTTCCGCCAGGTTGAAGGCGTGCACGGTCAGCTCGAAACAGTCGCGCACGTCCACCGGGGCCAGGACGATCACCGGCAGTCCGCCACTGTTGCCCCAGCGCAGGAACTGGATGTCGCCGTCCGCCCCCCGGGTGGCCGAACCGGTGGACGGCCCCAGGCGCTGGACGTCCACGATCACGAGGGGGATTTCGCTGCCGATGGCAAAGGAGATCTGTTCGCTGTAGAGACTGATGCCCGGGCCGGAGGTGGCCGTCATGGCCCTGGCCCCGGCCATGGCAGCCCCCAGGCAGAATCCGATGGAGGCGATTTCGTCCTCCCCCTGGAGGCAGACCCCGCCGGCGGGGGGCAGGAGCTGGAGCATGGTGTTGTAAATGGTGGTGGCCGGGGTGATGGGGTAGCCGGCAAAAAAGGTGCAGCCGGCGGCCATGGCGCCCCGGCCGATGGCTTCGTTGCCTTCCATGAGTGTCAGTCGCATGGAGATCCGTCCTCTCGATTGTCGATGGCACGATCCTTCAGCGGCCCGGCGGCCGGCGGCGGATCGTTTGAAGGGCCTTATTTACGCGCCCCGCAAGGGCCTGTCAATCTCTGCCGGCCCGGCCTCCGCGGTCCGGGCGCCGTCCGGCGCCGCATCGTATCCCGTCCAAAGACGGTGTTGACGCCTGGCCGCCGATGGACTACGAATCAGGACCGGCGGATTCGAAAAGCCTTCCATCCCCCGGGAAAAGCCCCCACTTCGACCCTGCGGCCTGCGGCTATGCGAAAACTCATCGTGATGATCCTGGCTGTGGTTTCGATCCTGCTGCTGGGACTGGTCTCCCGGGACGTTTTCAGGCAGGAGTTGATTCAACTCGCGGACGGTCGCATCCTGGCGGTGGAGAAGTGCTGGTTTCTGGGAGAGAAGGTCTTTTGCGAGGGCGATGGCGGCTTCCATGTTCTGGCGCGGCGCGAGATCTGCGGTCAGACCCAGGGATGGCCCGCCGACATGACCCAGCTTCGGATCCGGTTGACCTACCTGACCGGTGGCTGGCTTCAGTGGGAAATGGATGCGAGCCAGCGGCTGGCCTTCGTCCAGGGGATCTTCGCGGTGGTCCTGGTGCTGGCGGCGATCTGGGCGGTGGGGCGCTTGACGCGCCTCCAGAGGCGCTGGCGCAGACCCGCAGACCCGAAAAACGACGGGGGCGCCTCCGACGGCGGCCGGAACCGGTCGCCGTCCGGCGGCGTGTGCCCGCGGCTGGCCGGCCTGGCCGATGTGGAAGCCCATTTTCTGGAAATCTTTCGCCATCAGCTCGGCGCCGACCCCCAAACCCCGTCCCGGGTCGAACTGATCCAGGCCGATCCGGGAGGACGCGGCGGCCTGTATGCCCTGGCGGTTTACCACGACGGCCGATGGCGCGAGCGGCGCATGTCCATCACCCCCCTGGGAGAGGGCACCAGCAGCAAGAGCCAGTGTTTTTACGTCATCTACGACACCCATCTGGTGGTCAAGATCCCTCCTCTGGCCATCTCTGATTTTTCCGACTATCGTCAGCGCCTTTCCCAGGAGGCGCATGTGGCCGCCCAACTCGGCCAACGGCCCTACATCATCCCCAATCTGGGAGCCCTGCTGAGCCGGGTGCATCGCCTGGATACGCCGGACGAAAAGCCCGAACGGCGGGAGGCGGCATATCTGCGATGGCTGGAAAAAGACCCTGCCCGGCAGCGCTTTCTCAAAATCGGCGGCGCCTTCGCCTTTTTCATGGATGTGTCGCGCTACCGGTTTCTGGGCCAGGTTCTGGCCCAGCTCCGCGATATCCAGGGGCGATGGGCGGAGACCATCGAGGAAGACCTGGACCTGGTCGATTATCCGCCCCGCTTCGAGGAAAAATACGGCCCGGCCAGCGGCCCGCTCGGTTTTCAGATCCAGTCGCTCCTTGCCGTTTTCGACCACCAGTGGCGACGCCAGTCAGCGGGGAGCAGGGAACCGGCGGTCGTGACCGAACGGCAGAAAAAGGAGTGGCTTCTCACCCGTCTGGCCGGGATGCCGCCGCAGGTGGGCCCGGCGCCGGACGACGGGCCCGCCGCGGCGGCGGATCGCATTCTCCGGGGGATGCTGGCGCAGCATTCCGCGGTGGCGGGGGCCTATCGTCGATTGGTGGAAGGCGAGGCCCGCCAGCGGACCTTTCGCCAGGCCGGACCCCGAATGGCGGCCCTGGTGACCCATGTCCTCGATCTGCTGGCCTGGCTCGGCCATCGGCGGGTGGCGATACGGGATCTGAAGCCGGACAATCTTTTCGTCGCCGGGGATCCCGGCCAGTATCCGCATTTTCTGTCCGATCCGGAGCGCTTCACCATCGGGCTGATCGACGTGGAAACCGCGGTGGTCTGCCCCCCCTCCGGCGCCGCCCCCTGCGGCCAGCCCCAGCTGGGCGGAACGCCGCCCTATGCCACCCCCTCGCATTTTTTCCCCAATCATGTGCTGCTGCAGGCGCTGGGGGGCGATCCGGCGCGCATCCTCCATTTCCAGGACTGGCATGCCGTAGTGGGGATCGTCTTTGAAATCATCGCCGGCCGGCGCCTTTTCGCGCGCTCGGCCAAACGGATCCCTGGCCTGATCAACGCCCTGCGGCAGAACGGGTGCCGTGGAACAGCGGCCCAATCCCTCTTTCGGACCTTCAGCCACCACTTCTGGTCCGTCGCCAGAGCCGAGTTCGACCGGCGGATGGTCAAGGCCGCCCCCCGGCTTGCCGCCATCGTCGTGGAGGTGCCGGACCCGCTGTGCCAAGAACTGGTGGCGCATCTGGAGGCTGGCCAGAAGGACCTGGAGGCACAGATCGAGGGGATGACGGATCAATGGGATGCCGGCCTGGGCGAGGTGCGCCAAGAGATCCGCCGCAACGGCGGTCTGGAGGCGTTGCGCCGCATCATGGCCGGCTGCCAGGACCAGGATACGCCGGAGGCGCAGGGTCACTTGAGCCGCTGTTTCGCCCTGGTGCCCCTGGTTCAGTCCAGGGAAGAAGGCCGCCGCCTGATGGGCGATCTGTCGCGCAGGCCGGCCCGCATGCCCGTCAGCGCCTTGCTGCCCCTGATGTTCGCCAGGGTGGAGGCCGTCATGCGGGCCCTGCCCGCCGACACCGGAAGCGATGGGAGGCCGATGCCGGCCCAGGCGTGGCGGGGCAACGCGCTGGACGCGGAAACCCTGGGGTACACCCACTCGCTGGGGGTTTCGCTGACCCTCGCCCGGCAGTCTAGCGACCGCTCTTGAGCTGTTCCCAGTACTTTTCGTAGATCAGCATGGCCTCGCCCACGTCGAGCTGAAACTCGCCCTTGTCCAGAATCTGCTGGGGCGGATAGACGGTGGGATTGTGCCGCACCGCTTCGTCCAGCAGCGCCACGGCCGCCCGATTGGGCGAGGCGTAGCCGATCTCCTCGCTGATCATGCGGGCGATTTCGGGCCGGTGCACAAAATCGATGAAGCGATGGGCCTGATCCGGGTTGGCGGCGTTTTTCGGAATGACCATGCTGTCGAGCCACACGATGGGGCCTTCCTGGGGATAGATGTAGCGGATGTTGGGATTTTCCTGGGCCGCCATGAAGGCCTCGCCGTTCCAGATCATGCCGATGACCACCTCCTGGTTGAGAAAAGCCTGCTTCTGGGCGTCCGAGGCGAAAAGGCGGATGCTGGGAATCAGGGGCTGCAGCTGTGCGTAGGCCGCCGCGATCTGGTCCGGGTCCCGGGTGTTGCCCGAATACCCCAGCAGCCGCAGGCCTATGGCGAAGACTTCCCGCAGGTCCTCGGAGAGCATCACGCGGCCGGAAAATTCCGGCCGCCACAGGTCGCGCCAGCTGCGGATGGTGGCCGGATCCACCCGGGACGCATCCACCCCGAGAGCCGTGGTGCCCCACATGTAGGGCACGCTGTAGACGTTGCCCGGATCATAGGGCTTGTCGAGGAGGGTCGGATCCAGGTGGCGCCAGTTGGACAGGCGCGTCTTGTCGATGGGCAGGAGCAGGTTTTCCTGGCGCATGCGGTTGACGAAGTAGGTCGAGGGAAAAACCACGTCGTAGCCGCCGGCGTCCAGGAGCTTGACCTTGGCGTACATGGCCTCGTTGCTCTCGTAGGTGGAATAGACCACCCGGATCCCGGTCTCCGTCTCGAAGGCGCGCAGGACCTCTTCGGGCATGTATTCCGACCAGTTGAAGACCACCACCTGCGGCGGATCGGCCGCCGCGGCTACGGTGGCCGCCAAGAGCAGCACGACTCCCATCAGAATGCGTTTCATCTCCTGTTCTCCTTTACCAGCCAGTGGGAAGCGAAGACCGACACCAGGGTGACGGCCAAAAGAAGGGTGGAAAGGGCGTTGACCTCGGGTTTGACCCCCAGCCGGACCATGGAATAGATCTTGAGGGGCAAAATTTCAAAGGTCGGACCCGTGACAAAGAAGCTCACGATCACGTCGTCCAGGCTCAAGGTGAAGCTCAGCAGCCAGCCCGAGGCCACCGCGGGCAGCAGCAAGGGCAGGATCACGTGGCGAAAGGCCTGATATTCTCCGGCCCCAAGGTCCTTGGCGGCCTCGATGACATTGGGATCGAAGTCGGCGATGCGCGCGTAGATGGTCACCACCACAAAGGGCAGGCAGAAGGTGATGTGACTCAGGACCAGGGTGAAAAAGCCGGTCGTGACGCCAAGAAGGATGAAAAACATCAACAGGCTGATACCCATGACGATATCCGGGCTCATCATCACCACGTAGAGCAGACCGTAGAGCAGCTTGCGGCCCGGAAAACGGTAGCGGTGGAAGGCCACCGCCGCCAGGGTGCCGATGCCGGTGGCCACCAGGCTGGAGATCAGGGCCACCAGCAACGAGTTGCCCAGACTGTCGAGGAGCATCCGATTGTCCAGCAGTTCGGCGTACCATTTGAAGGTGAATCCCTGCCAGTTGCTCGAAAAGCGGGTGTCGTTGAACGAATAGACGATCAGCACGGCAATGGGCAGGTAGAGAAAGCCGTAGATCATCACCATGTAGACGATGCCCGCGGTGCGTTTCATCGCGCCAGCCCCCCGCCCGGATCGCCCGAGCGCCTGAGGCTGGCGAAGTAGGCCCACAGGAGCAGCCCCATCAGGAAGGTGAGCAGCATGCTGGCCGCGGCCCCGGCCGGCCAGTTGCGGGCCGTGAGAAACTGGTTTTTGATGTAGTTGCCCAGGAGCATCGATTTGGCTCCACCCAGCAGGTCCGGTACGTAAAAGAGGCCCAGGGCCGGCAAAAACACCATGATGGATCCGGCGATGATCCCCGGCAGGCTCACCGGCAGCAGAATGTGACGCAGCACCTGAAGCCGCGAGGCCCCCAGATCGTAGCCGGCCTCCACCAGGCGGGGATCGAATTTTTCGATGGCGGCGTACAGGGGCAGGATCATGAACGGCAGCAGGGTGTAGACCAGTCCGATGAAGACCGCCCCGTTGGTATACAGCAGGGGCAGGGGCTCTTGGATGAGCCCGGCGGCCTGGAGCAGGGCGTTGACCAGGCCGTTGGCCTTGAGCACGATGATCAGCGCGTAGGTGCGCACCAGGCTGCTGGTCCAGAAGGGGATGATGATCAGGACCAGCAGCAGCCTACGATGGGCGTTGCGGGCCAACAGGAAAGCGAAGGGATAGCCGATGAGCAGGCACAGGGCCGTGGTGCCGGCCGCATATCCCATGGAGCGGGTGAAGATGCCGGCGATCTGTGGATCCAGGAGGCCGCGGTAGGCGCCGAGGGAAAAGACCCGGCGCAGAAAGGCGGTTTCGTCGCGTTCCAGGAAGCTGGCCACCAGAACCAGCAGGTTGGGCAGGAACACGAAGGCCACGATCCAGAAGCCGACCACGGCGACCACCGCGGTTTTGAAGGCGCTGCGCTCAGTCATCGGGCAGCACCACTTCCCAGCCACGGATCCACGACACGCGGACCTCCTCGTGGCGTGCGTAGCAGATGTCCTCGGCGTCCTCGTTGAAAAACTGGGTGGCGCAGACCAGGGTGCCGGACCCCAGACGGATGAAGACGTCCACCGTGGTTCCCTTGTAGATCTGGTCTTCGACCCGGCCGGTGAGATAGGGGGTCGATACGGGCGGAGAAGAGGTGCGCTCCACCAGCAGGTCCTCGGGCCGCAGCAGCACCTTGACGCGCTGCCCGGGCTGAAAACCGCGCCGGTTGCGCAGCGTGAAGGTCGCCCCTTCCACCCGGGCCTGCAAGGTCTCCTGGCCGGTTGCGGTCACCTGACCGTCGAGGGTGTTGATCTCGCCCACGAATTCGGCCACGAACATGTTGTCCGGTTCCTCGTAGATCTGCTGGGGGGTGCCGATCTGTTCGATGCGGCCGCTGTTCATCACCACGATGCGGTCGCTCAGCGAGATGGCCTCGTTCTGGTCATGGGTCACGAAGAGAAAGGTGATCCCCAGGCGCCGGTGCAGTCGCTTGAGTTCGAGCTGCATTTTCTTGCGCAGCTTGTAGTCCAGGGCGCTGAAGGGCTCGTCCAGAAGCAGGACCAGCGGTTCGTTGACGATGGCCCGGGCCACGGCCACCCGCTGCTGCTGGCCCCCCGAGAGGGCCTGGAACCGCCGGTCGGCCATGGACTCGAGTTGGACCATGGCCCGGGCCGCCCCGACCCTTTCGACGATCCGGGCCGCGCGGAGCTTTTTCATCTTCAGGCCAAAGCCGACGATCCGATCCGAAGAGCACA